>DATCGT010000298.1:0-3731 GCA_036508775.1 Tepidiformaceae bacterium
TACTACAAGCCTCGTTTTCAGGGAGGACGGGCAGCAACGGGTCTTACCCTTAATCGGGGTAGGGATTCCCCCTCGATATTGTTTCAATGCGCGTGAAGTATTGTCGGCACAAATACTGCTATTGGTGCGAGCCCAATTGAATCAACACTGCGTGACTTATAGGTGACAATCAGGCGGGGAATAGTGTCGTAACAATTGGCAACTCTTATGACTAGCCCCGGGGGCCCCGGCAGCGAAACCGGGTTGATGGGATACCGACCTGCGACGACGGCGACTGCTGTCCTGCGGGGTCCCACCAGCAGCGTGGAATCGCTACGACACGCCGACCGCAACGTGGGCGTCGGGCGAGCCACCGGTCCTGGCGGGCCGCTTTGGAGGCCGCGCGAGGAGGATGAGGACGAAGCCGAGGACCTGGAAGATCGCGAAGATCAGAAACGCGGACGTATAGGTGCCGGTTGAGTCGTAGAGGAACCCGGCGAGCAGCGGGCCGCCCGCACCGAAGATGATCGAGAAGGGCATGGCGACGCTGCGGATCTTGCCGAGATGCTGGCGTCCGAAGTAGCTGGCCCAGACGGTCTCCTGCAGCGGCACGGTGCCGCCGATACCGAAGCCGTAGCAGGCAAGGACTACGCCCACAGCCAGCTGGGAACCGCCGCCACCGGTCATGAGGAGAGCAACGATCGAGGCCGCCGCTATCAGGAAGCCGATCGCACTGAGGAAACGCGCGTGGAAGCGGTCCATCAGCATCCCCCAGAGGGGCTTCGAGAGCAGGGCCGACCACGCCTGGACGCTGAAGAGGAGCGCCGCCGTCCCCTTGCTGAACCCCTGGTCGGTCAGGAAGGGAATCATGTGGAGGAGCATCGCGCCGAGGCCGATATTGGCGGTCCCATAGGCAGCGATCACGAGCCAGATGGTCCGGGTCCTGATGGCCTCGGGTCGCGTCCATTGCACCTCGGATACGGCGGAAGCTCGCTTCCTTTCCTGGCTGTACTCACGGGCCCGTTCGAGGCTCATGCCGTCTGGCATCAGCCCATAGTCCTCAGGCGTGCGTCGGATGAGGAAAGAAGAAGGCAGGACCAGCATCCAGACGATGATGCCGAGCATCACCCAGGCCGGCCGCCAGCCATAATTGTCGACGACAGCCGAGACCATCGGGGTCATGAGGACACCACCCAGCGACACACCGGCCGACGCGATGGAGACAGCCATGCCGCGCCGGACGACGAACCACTTCGAAACGGTCACGTTCACGACCAGGTTGCCCAGCATCGCGGTGCCCAGGGTCTGCGCGATGCCACGGAGGAGGTAGAACTGCCAGAGCTGGTGGACCAGGCTGGTCGCGCAGAGCGCGAACCCAGCGATGACGCCACCCGAGAACATCAGGAGGCGGGGGCCGCGGCGGTCGAGCAGGCCTCCGATGATCAGCCCGAGACCGCCGGTCACGACCGTGGATACGGTCTGAACCGCGGAGAAGCTCTCGCGCGACCAGTGCAATTCCTGGGTCATCGGCTTGAGGAAGACACCGATGGCGTACGACTGCGTCCCCATCGCCACGAACTGGGCGACGAGCGCTACCCCCACGATGTACCAGCCGTAGAAGACCGCCGGGCGACGAGATAGTGCACGCTTCATGAATCGTTCGGATTCTGCACTACTCCGGGGAATTCTGCTTAACCGCGGAGAACGCGAGCAGGGGTCATCCCACCAGGCCGGGGCCTTCCGCACTCATTTCGACCAGGGTCGCGCTCCACGCCTCGATGGTCTGGTCGATGTCGGCCTCCGTGTGGACACTGCTGGTCATGCCGCCGTTGCCGAAGAAGTGGATCCCGCGATTCAGCAGGGCCATGGTCATTTGTCGCTGCCTTTCGGCAGGCATACCGTCTTCGAGCAGCTTCAAGGGGAGGTCGTGGGGATCGTAGTCCGTCGCCTCAGGAACGGAAGTCCCCGCCAGGACCACGCGGAATTCGCTCGACTGGCCATAGACGTAGCCGGGGATTCCCAAGCGGCAGAGTTCGCCATTCATCCCCGTGCGGAGGCGTGCCGCCAGGGCGGATGCGCGTGCCTGATGGCTGCCATCACCGATTTCGGCAAGGCAGGCAACGCCGGCGGCAGCGGACAGCGGGTTGGCATTGAAGGTGCCTGGGTGCCCGACCTTCTCGCCAGTCGCACCCGGCGCCAGGAACGCGAGCTGATCGAGGATTTCGCGGCGACCCGCGACGGCGCCACCGGGGAAGCCGCCGGCGAGGATCTTCGCGAGGGTGGTTATGTCAGGGGCGACACCTTCAAGCTCCTGGACGCCACCGGGGGCCCAGCGGAAGCCGGTCACCACCTCGTCCATGATCATCAAGACGTCCCTCTGCCGGGTGAGGGCGCGCAGTTCCTGCAGGAAGCCGTGAGGGATCGGCACCGTGCCGCTCCCGGCGCCGGCCGACTCCACGATGACCGCGCCGATGTCTTCGCGCGCATCGAGGGTCTCGCGGACGGCGAGCATCCCGGGGGGCACGACCGCGACGGTCGACATCGTCGCCTCGGGAACACCTGCCGGGGCTGCTCCGGCGTACTTGGAGCTGGCGGCGACGTAGTCGTGCCAGCCGTGGAAGTGACGTTCGAACTTCATGACCCCTGGCTTCCCCGTGTAGGCCCGCGCCAGGCGGAGGGCCATGAGCGTTGCCTCGGTGCCGGAGCTGGTGAAGCGGACGAGCTCGGCCGAGGGGACCAGCCGCACAACATGTTCCGCCCAGGCGATCTCGAGTTCGTGGCTTGCGCCGTAGTGCGTACCAAGGGCGAGCTGCGCGGATGCCGCTTCCAGTACGACCGGGTGGCTATGACCAAGGAGGAGGGCTCCGTGGCCCATTACATAGTCGATGTACTCGTGGCCGTCGACGTCCCATTTCCGCGCGCCCGCGGCGCGGGCAGCGTATGGCGGGAACGGGCGGAGGAAGCGGCTGTCGTGGGTGACGCCACTCGGCAGGACCTTCGCGGCGCGCTCGTAGAGCTTCGCCGAGCCGGGATGAGACGCGACGTACTGTTCCTCGATACTCACAGCGACCTCCATACAGGGTGATGATACCGCCTTGTCCCGCAGGCGGACCCGAATCGCCCACTGGACGCCAGCGCCCGGACCCGAGACGCTATATGACAATGTCACGCCATTCGATCCTGGAGATGGGCAATCTGCTGATGGTGCAGGAACGCGAGCGGTTCCTGTCCCGGCTTCTCGCTCGCCTGCGCGTCGATTCGCTCGAATCGTTCTCGATGTTCGAAGCCGGGTGTTCGACCGGCTACAACCTCCGGCTCATGGTCCAGTGGGGCGGGCGCCCGGAGAACATGGCAGGGATCGACCTCGACCCCACTGCCGTCGACTACTGCAAGTCGCATGCCCCCGAGATTCGCATCCACGCTGGCAGTGCCGACGCGATCCCCGAAGCGGACGACAGCTTCGACCTCAGCATCGCCTTTACCCTCTTCAGCAGCGTGCCCGACGAAGACATCGCCCACGGGATTGCCCGTGAACTCTACCGAATCACGAAACCGGGTGGCATCGTTCTTATTTATGACATGCGGCGACGCAGCCCGAACCGTGACGTGCATCCGATCGGCGTCGACGACGTCCGCCGGTGGTTCCCGAAATGCGCGATGCGCGCCTACCCGGTGACGCTGGCGCCACCGCTCAGCCGCTACGTCGGCCGCTACGCGCCGTGGCTGTACGGGCCGTTGGCGGCCATCCCTCT
>DATCGT010000299.1:0-2474 GCA_036508775.1 Tepidiformaceae bacterium
CTGGTTCGCTGGTCGGCCGCCGCACCCTACCTCGCCGAGGCGGACCTGGCGGTGGCACTCCCGGAACAGATTGACGGGGCCACGGTGACCTTCAAGCTCCGCTCCGAGGCGACCTGGCAGAACCGGGCGCCGGTGAACGGGCGACCGGTCGTGGCGCAGGATGTGAAGGCGAGCTTCGACCGGATCCGGGCGCTTGGTGCGCAGGCCCCGCGCGGTGGGAACTACGTGAACATCGACTCAGTCGCGGCGATCGACGACCAGACCGTCCAGTTTAAACTCAAGACACCGCAGGCCGACTTCCTCAACATCATTGCCGACCAGGGGGACTCCATTCTCCCGGCAGAAACCGTGGCCCGGGGCGATGCCGCCATCGCCAAAATGGAGGATGTCGTCGGGTCCGGTCCCTACGAACTCACCACTTTCGAAGCGGGGAAACGCATCGCCGTAACCCGTCGTGCTGACGGCTACTGGAAGCCCAACGGTGCGTGGCTGGACGGCTGGAGCCTTCTATCGGCGACCGACGAAACGCAGAAGGCGAACACGCTTTTCGCCGCCACGGCCGATGTCGCCGATGTTTCGACAGCGGTCGGGCGCATCTTCGATGCGAGCCCGGGTTTCCAGGTGTCACGCGCAACGAATCTCGCTCGTGAATGCATCGTCGTCAATCACACTGTTTCTCCGTGGAAGGACGCCCGCGTCCGTCTCGCCTTTGCGCGCGCCATGAATCGCACGCAGATATACCCGTCGGTCCTTGAAGGCGCGGGTATCGCTGCGGGCGCGATGACCCCGGCCGCACTCGAATGGGTGCTCTCTGATGCCGAGCTCGCGAAGCTGCCGGGCTTCGGCGACCGTGCGAGCGAACTCACGGAAGCGAAGGCGCTGCTCTCGGCCGCGGGCTATTCCGGTGGGTTCGACGACAAGTTCGTCGTGGTCGCCGCCGCGCAACTCCCGGACATAGCGAATCTCATCATCGCGAACGTTGCGGAGGCCGGGATCCGGCTCAAAGTCGAGACAGTGGGCGATTTCAACCTTGCCGTCGACCGGGCGAAACGAGCCGACTACTCACTCCTGCTCACGCAGTTCCTGGCTGGCATCTACCCGGACGCGCAGCTCTATCTCTATCACCACTCGAAGAACGGTGTCGCCAACTATGGCAAATACGCGAGCACCGACCTCGATGCCAAACTGGACAAGCAGCGCACATTGTTCAACCACGACGAGCGGCTCGCGCTCGTCCAGGACATCCAGCGCTACATCGTCACGAATCCCGGACCGGTCTGGATCGGCTCCCGGATCCAGGCGACCGCTGCGGCAGCGAACGTCCAGGCGTTCCGCACCGCCCCCTTCTCCACCGGCTATGACCTGGCCGAGAACGGCTGGCTGAAGCTGTCGTGATGGCGCTGGGGCCGGGCGCACGGCTGGACTCTGTCCGTCGATGACGGCAGGCTGACAGGGATGCCGTTCGCCGATTGCTTCCGTTCCGGGCGATTCGCCGTTGCCCTGGAAATCACTCCGCCGTTGAGGCCGCGACCGGCGGTACTCCTTCGTCGTGCCCGGTTCATCGGTGATTGTGCGCAGGCCATCAACGTAATCCAGCGGCCCTCACGACAGTCCAGCCTGGACGCCTCGATCGCGCTCTGGGAGGCGGGAATCGAGCCTGTCTGGCACCTGGCTGTGCGAGGCCGTTCGCCCGCTGACCTTGCCGGCGACATCGCTAGGGCCGCCGAGGGCGGGATCCGCAACGTGCTTTGTCTCCGTGGGGATCACGTCGCCGCCGATCTCCCGGAAACGCCATCGATCCGCGAGATGGTGCAGATGGTTGTCAGTGGCATCCCCGGCGCGCTCGTCGGAGCAACGCTGAATCAGTACGCCCCTGACCATGGCGCAGTCTTGCGCAACCTGGTGCCGAAACTTCGCGCGGGCGCTTCTTACGCTCAGACCCAGCCGGTCTTCACAGTCGCAGCTCTCCTGCCGTTGGCCGAGCGCCTTCGTGCGGCGTCGCCCGAGACGCGCATTGTGGCGATGGTCATGCCACTCCTTTCGGTCGACTCACTGGTTCGTTTCGAGTCGCGCCTCGGGATTGCGCTGGGCGACAGCGTGCGAGCGAGGATTGAGGCGGGCGAGGCGAGTGCCTGGGAGTTCTTTCGGGAGACGGTCGCCGGACTGGTGGCCTCGCCGCTGGTTGATGGTGTGGCGATCATGACCTTTGAGCAGGATGCCCCGGCGCCGGTGGGCGAACGTATCGCCGCCGTCCTGCGTGCGACGGGTGCGCTGGGTTAGTCAGGCACTTTCCCGTTCCCGAACGATCCCCGGGCTTTGACAGTTTGGCAACGACTCCCTCGTCCGATTCGACTACGGTGAATGCAGACACCTCAACGAGGAGCATCCTGTGAAACGCATACCACGCACAGCTCTAGTCGCCGCCGGGCTGGTCGCGATGGCCAGCATAGTGGGTGGCGGCATCGTCTTCGCCC
>DATCGT010000300.1:0-3628 GCA_036508775.1 Tepidiformaceae bacterium
TGGCGCGCTCCCCGCTAATGCATTCTCAGATGTACTTGGCGTTCGCCGAGGCTCGAAGCCCGCGACGCACACCTGGTTAGCCCGGGCTTACCGACTCAGAAGACATTCGAGCCCACAGGACCCTCCACCGAGAGGATCCAGCCCGGCTCGATCCCGCCTAAGTCACTGTTGCGTGGATCGGCGCGATCCCATGTGACCACCCTTCCGGCCGGCAATTCCAGCTTGTGGACCTTCGCCACACTCGCCTTGAATAGCGTGCCGAAGTCATCGCGACTGGCGGCGGGCCCCGCGTACACGAACGCGTACGGCGAAGTGCGAATCACGTGCTGGACCGGGGAGAATGCGGCTCCCGATAGTGGCCTGTCGGGCCCGCCCGCAGTGCCCGGCGCCGAGGCAAGAGCCAATACCGCTAGCAGTGAGTCACGTACCGCTATATCGGGTCGAGGCAGCGCACTTTCGTCAGGAACGGTCACCTCGACGCTGGCCGGAATCCCGGGCATCAGCTGGAAGAGGCCGCACGGAATACCGTCAACGACCAAGGTTGCCTCGCCGCTGGGAGCGTTGGTTACCAGCTGATAGGTGCCATCGTCAAGCGGTGCGCCCGCTGGCGACGGTGAGGCAAGGCTGGCTCCTTACGGTCACCGAGACGACTCTCCCGCCTTTGGCGGGGGTGACTTTGCCGGAGATGAGGGTGTTCAGCACGGCCACGCCCTGGGGTGTAGCCGCGGCCCGAGGGGTTATCGTCTCCTCGTTGAGAAGTTCACGGAGCTCGTCCGATAGTCCGCCGAGACCGGGGAACAAGTTCGATCGCGTGATACCGAGACGCCGGAGTGCTATGCGGATTTTTGGCTTATCGGAGGCTGGGACTTCCACGGCCCTGGACGCCGTGGGAAGTTCGTCGCAGTCCGGAGGGTGAAATGTGAAACAGCTGCGTTACGCAAGCATGCGATCGAACCGGAGGGTTGGTACCACCGGAAGCACACCGCCGAGAGTTCGCGGAAATAGCTTTAATTGCGGATTCTGTTCAGCCAGTTGATTGAGTTTCTCGTCTGGGCCCGCAGCCGGAAGAACGTATGGGCCTTTGATCTCGTCGAAGAGGTAGAAGAGTTGTCCAAGGAAGGCTTCGTGGGAATCACGTACTGGCGTCGGAGTTAGCCGAACATTGTGAATTCCACTGACGGGGTCAGAATACTGGTAATAGTAGGTATCTAGTGGTATCAGTGAGTACACGACGCCGTCGATATCATCTGGGGGTTGGGAGGCGAAATATAGTGCGGCGAGCGGGCTGGTTGTCCAGTCAAGCAGCCTTGTTGGAAGCCCGTAATGTTGGGCGTTGAAGTAAACGTCGACAAGGTCCGAAGTGTCTTTAAGGAACATGGCCGAGTGGCGCTGAAATCGTTTGTTGATTTGTAGCTCTACGACGCGGCCGGAGGACCTTTCGTCGAGTTGCCAGTTGCCGCCGAGCGGTCGCATTCGTTCAGCAGCTCTGGCCGTAAATTCACTTCGAAGCGCGCCGGGGGTGAGTCTCCAATCGGCGTTGGCCTGGCCCCTGAACCAGATATCTGTGGTCAGCCCGAAGACGGACTCGTGTCGCTCGATTGTTTCGAGTAGTTCCTTGAGTCGTGATGCCGTTGCTTCCATGTGAGCTCGCTCTACTCTGCTTGGCGCAGCATACCGCGTCATCGTCGCTGGCACGTTAGGCTCAGGGCGCGGGAATGCTCGCGTTTTCGACTTGGGGTTCCTTGCTGACGCGCGGTAATCGAAGTTGCTCTAGCCGGCGCGAAGAACCCCGCAGCGCCCACGCATCGAGCAGATCGGGGCTGACCGACGATCGGACTCGTGGATCCGAGCCGATTGGCCGTAAGGGGCGCGGGGGCTTCGTCCGATCATGGTTGTATGCGGGGACGACGGGCTACGAAGGTGTTCATCAAAGCCAGCCAGTGGGGGCTCGAGTTCGCGATAGCGCGGACGCTCGCGATCGCCTTCGGGGAGCGGATCATGGTGGCCATCGGTGAGCCGTCGGCGCGGGACCGCGGGGGCATCGTGGTTACGACCGACGCCTCCTGTTCCGTGGCGGAGGTGTCGAAGCTCAGTGCGGCCGGGCATCGCGTCCTGGTGCTCGTAGCGCTTCCCGGCGAGCTCGCGGAGCTCGCCTACCGGCGCGCCGGGGCGTGCGGGTACCTGGCGATGGTGGCGTCGGCTGCGCCGTTGCTGTCGGCGGTCGAGGGGCTCATGCCATCGTCCGGCGCTGCTGCGGCGTAGCGCGGGCGTTCGGCGTACATCTAGCGGCCACAGCGGGCCGCGGCTACGACCGGGTGGGGATGCCCGTTTCGCTGGCGTGGGCGATCGAATTAGCCCCCGGTGCGCCCGGGTTGCGCACGGCTACGACCCGTGGGTGAGTTCGTTGCCTTCTGGGGCGCCGCGGTGTTGGGGTGGCGTTGGTACCCAAAACCACCTGTCGTGGGCCTTTTCTCTTCGTTGTCCGTGGTGGGGGGGCTGCCTATACTCGAAACGTTCGGGTGGTAGAGGAGAGCTCCATTGACAGCCGTCGCCACCGACTTCGAAACCGTCATCGGACTCGAAGTCCATTGCCAGCTCCTGACGAAAAGCAAGATGTTCTGCGGGTGCAGCGCGGACTATTCCGGCGCGGCGCCGAACACGCATTTGTGCCCCGTTTGCATGGGGATGCCGGGGACGCTGCCGGTCATCAATGAGCAGGCGATCCGCTACATCGTGACGACGGGCCTGGCGCTGAATTGCCGCATCGCGGAGTTCAGCAAGTTCGACCGGAAGAATTACCACTACCCGGACCTGATGAAGGGCTACCAGATTTCGCAATACGACCTGCCGATTTGCATTGGCGGGTGGCTCGACGTTGAGGTTGAAGGGAAGACGCGGCGGCTGGGGATCACGCGCGTCCACATGGAAGAGGACACGGCACGCCTGCTGCACCGGACGGATTCGGCGACGGGCGAGACCTACAGCCTGGTCGACATCAACCGCTCGGGGACGCCGCTCATGGAGATCGTGAGCGAGCCGGACATGCGGACGGCGGCGGAGGCCCGGGAGTACCTGGTGCGGCTGCGGCAGATCCTCCGGTATATCGGTGTCAGCGAAGCGAACATGGAAGAGGGCAACTTCCGCTGCGACGCGAACATCAGCCTGCGTGTGCGCGGGACGGAGAAGTTCGGCACGAAAGTCGAAGTGAAGAACATGAACAGCTTCAAGGCTGTGCATGACGCTCTGCTATTCGAAGAGAAGCGCCAGGCGGCGGTGCTCAACGCCGGTGGGACCATCCCGCAGGAGACGCGGGGGTGGGTCGACGAGCGCGGCGAAACGGTGTCGCAGCGGTCGAAGGAAGAGGCGAACGACTATCGCTACTTCCCGGAGCCGGACCTGCCGCCACTGCAGCTGAGCCGGGTGTACGTCGAGGAGATCCGGTCGAGCCTGCCAGAGATGCCGGAGGCGCGGCGGGTGCGTTTCGAGTCGCTCGGGCTGAGCGCGCACGAGGCGGTGACGCTGACGGAAGCGCGCGAGCGGGCGGACTATTTCGAAGCGGTGATGAAGGCGATCGGTGGCGATCCGGGGCGTGCGGCGAAGCTCGGCGCGAATTGGGTATTGGGCGAAG
>DATCGT010000301.1:0-9663 GCA_036508775.1 Tepidiformaceae bacterium
TGAAGCGCAGGCTGATGACCTCCGCGTAGGAGCGTTCGAGCTTCGCAATCGAATGTGCCAGGTCCATCAGTTCCGGGTCCAGCCCCGGGTCTGGCTCGGCCCGGTCAAAAGAATCGAGCGCGAGGATCGGAGGTCGGCGAAGCCAGCTTCGCTGGTGACTCGCGACCACGTGCCGCGCTATCCCGAAGAGCCACGCGCGCGGCGGGAGTCCGCGGTCCTGGAGGGTGTGCGCGTTCTCCCAGGCCTCTTCAAAGACGTGGCTCGCCACATCCTCGGCTTCGTTCGATCCACCCAGGCGTGACAGGGCATACCTGTAAATCGCGGGCATTTCGCTGGCGAAGAACGAGCTCCAGGCCTCTTTGTCCTTTCGCCGCAGCATCTCGATTTGCGATTCGCTGCGTGCGGATGTCTCCGAACGCGCCATCTGGCCACTGGCCCCAATCGCGGCCAGCAGTACCCGAAGCCATTCACGCCACGCACCCCGCGGGCGCGCGGGCGCACCCGGGAAGTAGGCCGTTGCGGCGGCCACGTTCACGGTGTTGGCGTCCCCGGTCCGGCGCCTGACACCGGGGCGTCTCCCTCCGAGGGCTGGCTGTCTTCACGGTGACCTGGTTGCGGCGTTGCGGACGGAATGCGGGTTACCCCTGGCTGCGGGAGCCTCGTGGTTGTGGGCGCGGGCAGGGTCGTGCGGATCTGAATCGAAGGCTGGCCCGAGTCGAGCGTCGCGTAGAAGCTCAGCCGTCGATCGTTGTTGTCGAACGTCACTTCGACGTGCTGCCCCGACCCTGCTTGATCGAGTACTGCCATCCCTTGTTCGTCTGCACGGAGAGGACCGTGAGCGAAGAATCGTTGTAGCTGAGCCGCACAGATCCGGCGTCCCCCGCGTCGTAGGTGCCCTGGCGCAGACCGGGCTGCGTGGGCGTTGCCGACGGTGTTTCGGCTTGCGCGCGGGGTGTTGGTGACGATTCGCCTCCCAGGTTCTGCCCCGCGGTTCCGGTGCCATCCACCGGCGCCACCTGGCTCGAAGGGGTTGTGCCGGGCGGGGTCGGTGTTGCCGAAGGGGTCGGAGTCTGGGTCTCCGCGGGTGTCGCAGTTGGGGTTGTCGTCGCCGTGGCGATGGGAGGAGTGGGATCGGCTGGCTGCCTTGGCGCCAGGTTGTGGATCAGGTTCTCCGTGAATGAGGCGACGCCCGTGGCAATCCCGGCCGGAGTTTGTCCCGTTGCGGCCGAAGCACCTGAGGCGCTGGCAAGGAGGATCACCCCTCCGGCGGCAAGCCGTTGCACGGCTGCCCGCGGCCGCGGGCCCGCGCCAACCCATCCGAGAATCCATGCTCCGAAGCCCGGTCGCGAACGTCCCGTGACGTAGTCGTCGAACCGCGCGGTCATGCGGGTGCGGGCCGCAACGTCCGGGCCGGGGAACGGCAGGCTACCGACGAGGTCGGCCAGGCGAACGAGGTCGCCGACCTCCGGCCCGGGCGAGGGCGCGCGACGATTGAGCGCATCGTCAAGAAGGCTTTCATCGATCATCTGAAGAAGTGCGTCTCAGGCATGGTCACTCGTCCCGGGGTTTGATGTATGGCCCAGGCGGGCCGAACCCGCGCGTGCGTCCCGTTCCCTGTACCAATATATTGCCGCCAGCGACAAAAAAGAGTCGCGGAGGCTCGGAAAAGTTCTGGTTGCCCGGGACTTCGATCACCGGGAGCCCCGAGCCTCGTGCTAATCTCCGCCCAACTTCTTGAGGAGAACTCCGATGGAATTCCGCGACTCGCCTGCCGAATCCATCTTCCGCGACACAGTCCGAGCCTTTCTCCGTGCGGAATTCCCGTCCGAGTTCACCGCCCGGCCGGTCGAATGGGGCCTCTTCAACGGTGCTGGCCGTACGAGCCCGGAGTTCGCCGCTTTCGTGAAGGCGTGGACCCCAAAGCTCAACGCGCGGGGGTGGGGCGCCCCCGCCTGGCCGAAGGAACATGGTGGCGGCGGCTTGAGCGTGAAAGAGCAATTCATCCTCAGCGAGGAGTTTGCCTGGCGGCGCGCTCCCCGTCCCGGCGGGATCGGCCATGGCTGGGCCGGCCCGACGATCATGGTCTATGGCTCTCAGCAACAGAAAGATGAACTTCTTCCGAGAATCATCAGCGGCGAGCACTCCTGGTGTCAGCTCTTCAGCGAGCCGGGCGCCGGCAGCGACCTGGCCAGTCTCCAGACCCGCGCCATTCGTGATGGCGACGACTACGTCGTGAACGGCCAGAAGATCTGGACCTCCGGTGCCCACCGCGCGGATATGGGCATCCTGATCGCGCGCACCGACCCGAATGCACCGAAGCATCGCGGCATCAGCTACTTCCTCGTCAATATGAAGACGCCTGGCATCACCGTTCGCCCGCTGGTCAACATGTTGAACAGCCACGAGTTCAACGAGGTCTTCTTCGAAGATGTCCGTGTGCCAAAGACGCAGCTCCTTGGCGAGGAGAACCGGGGCTGGTACCTCGCGACTACCACGCTCGACTTCGAAAGAAGCGGCATCGCCACGAGCGTTGCCCACCAGCTCATCGCTCGCGACCTTGCAGCTTTCGCGCGACAGACCCGCGTCGGCCGCCAGGCACTGGCCGAGAAGCCATCACTTCGCGTTGAACTGGCCGACAGGGCGATCGAAGCCCACGTCGAATCGCTCGTTTGCTACCGCATCATCACGATGCAGGAGCGAGGCGAGATCCCGAACAAGGAATCATCCATCGCGAAACTCTTCTCCAGTGAACTCGACGTCCGGCTCGCCGTGACCGGGATGCATCTCGCGGGTCTCTACGGCCAGGTCACCGACCGTGACGACACCGAGGTGATCGGCGGCCGCCTGCCGCGGTTCTATATGCACAGCACGACCAGCCCCATCGGTGGGGGGACAAGCGAGATCCAGCGCAACATCATCGCCATGCGTGGGCTTGGGCTACCCCGAGGCTAAACAGGCGATCCGATGGGAGAATCCCCTATCTCTTCGGAAGAGTTGCTCATCGAACGGCGATCCTCTGGTACCATCTGAAAGCTTATGTCCGCCAGCCCATCCAGTCCGGAGCTGCAGGAAGCGGAGCCTCTTGAGGAGGCCGCGGGGCTTCCCGCGCCCGACGAAACGATCCTTCGACTTCGCCAGTCCATCATCGGGGGGCAGCACTGGTTCGATGCCCTCCTTGAGGCGGTACGGCGCTGGCGGGTCGCCGAGGAAACGATTGGCGATCGTCACTTCCGTTACCTGATGGGTGGTGAAGCCTTCGACTGGTTGCTCCTGGCCGAGCGCCTGCTCGACGAAGTCCCTGACCTCGTTCCGTCTGCCGAGCGCCATGCCCTCCTTTTCGAAGGCAAGTGGGCGATACCGCTGGAAGACCAGGAGTTCGCGGACCGGATAGGCCCCGCGAAGCACAGCGCGCACCTGAACTACCTGTACGGTGTCCTCGTCGAGAGCGCCCTTCAGCTCAGCATCGAAGAGGAGATCCACAAGGCGAACTACGCCCGGGTGTGGGACGTCCGTGATGACGAATCGATGCACGAACGCGTCTACGGCAAGTCAAGACAGCAGCTCATCGTGCAGTACTACGAGGAGACCGGGACGCTCCTGGGTAGCCGGATCAGCTATCCCGACCTCCAGGAGTTTACCTACTGGCTCTTCAAGCTCCGGTTGCGGCGCCAGGACAAGGCCCGTGTTGCCAGCGACACCCGAAAGGGACTGGCGCAGCTGACACGCATGGAACTCGCCGTCCGCGAAAGCCGCCACGGCGCGGTCCTCGGTGAGGCTGACTTCGCCGCCAGGTACACTGCCTGAACCCTGGTCCTTCTTGCGCGCATTAGGCCGGCAGGCGATAGGCTGAACAGATGCTCGGAGTCGATCTCGAAGCCCTCATTCGCACCATCGGTTACACCGGCCTGTTTGTCATGGTCTTCGCCGAGACGGGCCTGCTGATCGGCTTTTTCCTCCCCGGTGACACCCTCCTCATCACCGCCGGCCTGCTCGCCGGGCGCTCCCAGCTCGACCTGGTGATCCTCGTCCCGTTGCTGATCGTGGCTGCGATCCTCGGGGATGCCGTTGGCTACCAGATCGGTCTCCACGCCGGCCCCCGGATCTTCAGGCGCGAAGACTCCCGCTTCTTCAAGCGGCGTCACCTGGAACGCGCGCAGGAGTTTTACCTGAAACACGGGGGCAAGACGATCATCGTCGCTCGCTTCCTGGCCGTGATACGCACCTTCGCCCCGACCGTTGCCGGTGCCGCTGGCATGCCCTACCGCCGCTTCTTCGTCTTCAACCTGATCGGGGGTGCCACCTGGGTGCCATCGATGCTGGTGCTCGGCTACTGGTTCGGGAAAAAGGTCGGCAACCTCGAGTACTTCTTCACTGGCATGGTCGCCATCATGGTGATCATTTCCATCGCGCCGGGCCTCTGGCACGTCTACCGCGAGCGCGACACCTACCTCCGGCGGAACTAACGAACGGCGGCTACGCGGCCGGCTTACCCGTAGACCAGGTTGCGGTCGATCATCGACCGGCTGATCACGACCCTTTGCACCTGGCTGCTGCCCTCCACGATCACCAGCTGACGGGCGTCGCGGTAGTGGCGTTCGAGGGGATGGTCCTTCATGTACCCCTGCGCCCCGAGCACCTGTAGGGCGTCGAACGCGACCTTGTTGGCCATTTCGGTTGCGTACGCCTTCGCGATCGAGAGGTGGTGGGCGTACTCCCGCGTGTACTTGCCCTGGTCGACCATCCACGCGGCCTTGTAGACCAGGTTTCGCGCCGCTTCAATTTGGATGGCCATGTCCGCGAACATGAACTGGATGGCCTCGAAGTCGATGACCGCGTTGCCGAAGGCCTTCCGCTCGCGCGCCCATTCCAGCGCGTAGCTCGCGGCACCCTCCGCTAGGCCGACCCCCCGTGCCCCCACCGTCGGGCGCATGCTGTTGAGGGTCAGCATCGCGTGGTTGAAGCCCTGCCCCTCCTCGAGCCCAATCAGGTTCTCGGCGGGGACGCGCACGTCCTGGAAGCTGAAGTGAGCCGTCGGGACGCTACGCACGCCCATCTTGTCGTCGGTCCGGTCTATGCGGACGCCGGGTGCGTGTGCATCCACGATGAACGCGCTGATCCCGCGCGCGCCCGGTCCGCCCGTCCGCGCGAAGACCGTCAGAGTGTCCGCGACGGTGCCGCCGGAGATGTAGACCTTGTTCCCGTTCAGGATGTAGTTGTCGCCGTCGCGGGTCGCGCGGGTTTCGATCGCTGCCGCGTCGCTGCCGTGGTCGGGCTCGGTCAGGCAGTAGGCGGCCTTGGTCACGCCCGTCGCGACGTTCGGGAGGTACTTCTGCTGCTGTTCCTTCGTCCCCCCGAGGACGATCGGCTTGTTGGGGAGCCCGGTGAGCACGAGCATCAGCCCCGCGCCGCATTCGTACTTCGCGACTTCTTCGATCGCCAGGCAGATCGGGAGGATGCCGTTCCCGGTGCCACCCATTTCCTCGGGGATAGCCATGCCAAGCAGGCCGGCCTTCTTGAACGCCTCGAAGTAGTCGTGCGGGTACTCCCCGGTCGCGTCGACTTCCTTCGCGCGGGGTGCAACGACCTCGCGTGCGATGCGGCGGGCGGTTTCCTTGATGAGTCGATGCTCTTCCGAAAGCTCAAAGTCCATGCGGCGGCTCCCTGTTTTGTGCGGGCTCAGTGTACGAGCAGAAGAGACGAACGTGCGAACGGCGTGATCAGCCGTGATCTGATGGCATGCGCTGGCGAACGAGGAGCACCGGTATGGCCGATTCCCGAGCGATCGCTTCGGCAACGCTGCCAAGGAGGAGACGCCCTACGCCGTGGCGGCCATGCGTACCTGCCACAATGACATCGGCCTGCCACTTTGCGGCCTCCGCGGCAATCACGTCTGCAACCTGCTGCAGTTCGCCGTCAACGACCGCTGTTTCCGCTTCGATCGCGGCTTCTGCCGCCTCCTTGCGCGCGGACTCGACAATCTTCTTGCCCTCCCCGGCCAGTTCGTCGAAGACTGCGCCGTAGTTCGCGCCTTCAGCGGTCAGCAAGCTCTGCGGCATATCGACCACATTGATGAGGCGAAGCGCAGGCTCGGTCGCTCCCGCGACGATCTTCAGTGCTTCGTGGAGCGCGGCGTTGGATGGTTCACTCCCGTCAAGCGCGACTAATACTCGTCGATACATGGCATACCCCCGCTTCGAGTCGTGACCATTGCGCTCCTGCACGGAATGCGCGTCATGGTGTTCCTGGATTCCACTCCGAGACGAAGGTGAACCTATCGCCCCGGATCAGGCTCCGCCTCCATTCGACCGCCTGTCGATCCATGAACACCAGACGATCGAGTACAAGCACGGCCTCGCCTCGCGGCAGCGCAAGCGTCTTTCGCGTTGCCGCATCGGCCGAAGCCGCACGGATCCGTTCGGTACTGCGCGTTACGCGGGTTCCCGCCCGGAGCGCGAGCTGTTCGTAGATGGATCCTTTCCGCAGGTCTTCATCCAGGAGAACCTCGCCAATCGCCAGCGGCAGCCATGAGTCGTCGATGGCCAGCGGTTCGTCTCCGGCATAGCGCAGTCTGCGTATCTCCACCAGGTCCGTGTCTTCGGCCAGACCGAGGTGGCTGGCCGCGACCGCATTACGCGACACCTTCTGATCGAGCATAACTGACCGCTCTTCCAGTCCCTGCTCATGGATCGAGGCCGCGAGACTGTAGAACTGAGAGAGGGGCTGCTCGAGTTCGGTCGGAGAGGGGACGTAGCTTCCCCGTCCCCTCTCCCTCTTCACGAGCCCGGCGAGCTGGAGGCTGCGGATGGCTTCCCGGATCGTTTGACGGCTGACGCGGTATTCCCGCACGAGTTGCTCATCGGTCGGGAAATGGCGGTCGAACTCACCTGACTGGATGCGCTCGCGGAGCTGCCCTTGGAGTTGGGCCCAGAGCGGGAGCGGACTCGCGCGGTCCAGGGGAATCATCCGCCAGCCCTCCCCAGCGAAAGCGACGTAAGGAGGAGCAATAGCACAAGTGTGGTGATCCCAGCGAAAACGCGGTCTCGCATCTGCAGAAACGCAACAATCGAGACCACCACCCGGAGGATTGGCGTGGCGATCAGGACCATGAGACCGGCCATCACGATGGCGTTTCCCTCGCCGCGGGTGAGCCCTTGTACGACCGCCGGCAGAGTCGTCGGGAAGCTGGTCAGGCCGTCCCTGAGCTGGCGCCCCTGTTCTACTGAACTCAGGTAAGACGGGTGGCGGAAAAAGGTCACGATCGTCCCCAGCACAACAAGCGCCGCGCTACTGAAGACCCCCGTCCGGAGCAGGTTGCTGATGAGCTTCTCCGTGGCGGTCGGCTGGTTGGTGGTCACCGGGGCGGTCTCAACTGCCATGCTCAACGAATCCCCTTCAGCAGCATCTCCGCCGACACCCAGACCAGGACCAGCACAAAGATGACCCGGATGGCTGAACCCTGTATGCGCCCAAGCAGGTGCGAGCCGACCGCGGCTCCGCCGAGGACGCCCGTCGCGACTGGGGCGGCGATGAACGGGTTGATGTCGCCCCGTGCGAAATAGATCCCCGCACTCGCCGCGGCAGTCACGCCGATCATGAAGTTGCTCGTGGCCGTCGAGACTTTGATTGGGAGGCGCATCGCTAGGTCCATGGCTGGCACTTTCAATGCACCGGAACCAATTCCCAGCAATCCGCTCACCAGGCCAGCGATATACATCAAGACAAATCCGACGGGGGTATGAGTCACGCGATAACTGATGTGCTCCTTGGTCGCTTCGTCGAAGTAATCGCCATGCAGGTTGAGCCGTTCCGCAAGACGGTCAGGAGGCACCGGGCCGAGGATCTGGTGACGCTTGCGAAACATGGCGATCGCTGAGTAGGCCATAACAACGCCGAAGATCACATAGAGCCAACGCCCGCTGATAATCCCGGCAACGTAAGCGCCGGTGAGCGCGCCTGTCGTGGTCGCCACCTCGAGGAACATGGCGACCCTGAGGTTTGTCATGTGCTCCCGGACGTAGGTCGCGGCCGCCCCACTTGAGGTCGCGATGACGGAAATGATCGACGCTCCGATCGCGTAGCGGATGTCGACGTGGAGGAGAAGCGTCAGCGCGGGAATGACGATGATGCCGCCGCCGAGTCCGAGAAGCGATCCCAGCAGGCCTGCACCCAGCGAAATCGCGAACACGGTGACCAGGAACAGTGCGGGAGTCATGAATTAAATGTACGTACAATAGAACAATCTGTCAATAGGCAGGGCACTTCTTCGGCACCGGCCCTCAACGGCATCGAGTCATCCGAATCTGAAGTGTGAGTGCCGCGTAACACATGGAGCAGGGTCCCGTCATTGTGCTGTGAGGGGATTTCCTCATGGATGGGCGAGACGCTGGCCAACATGCTTATGACGAAGTTTGGAGATGGAGTTGTCGCGATGAGCGCCGTGCTGGGCGGTATCGCAATCGTTCTTGGAATGGCCGGTGTGGCGGCGTTTTCGCCCTGGCTGGCCTCGGGCATCGTTCTTGGGATGGTCCTCGAAGGCACAGTCATCGTCGCTCGCCATCGCCGCGCGAACGCCCGCCGCTACGGGTCGCAGGTGGCAGCCCTTCGGCATATCCACGACATCCGCGTGCTGGGCAACGAGTACTCGGGGCACCACGCCGCCTGACGGCACCTGGCTCCCCGTTTCCAATCCGTCCGTTCCGATAGCCCGCCAACAGGCGGGTTTTCGTTTGTACCTCGGGCACTGAACCGGGTTGCTCGCGTTGTTGGTTTGCTGACTTTCACCAATCCTTAACGCTGCGTAGACTCAGCGAACGAAGAAGAAGAGGCCCTCGGCAGGAGCGGGGACCAGGCGGGCGGCGGCAATGCCCTGCGTGCGGCCGTGCTCGGTGGCACCGATGGGATGACCTCGAACCTGGCGCTCGTCATGGGCGTCGCCGGCGCCGACCCCGGGCGTGACGTGGTTCTGCTTAGCGGTATCGCGGGCCTGCTCGCGGGGTCATTTTCGATGGCGCTCGGTGAATGGATCTCGGTCACGTCCTCCCGCGAGGCCGCGGAAGCGCTGCTCGCGACCGAACGCAAGAAGATCGCCCTGATGCCGGAAACCGTGCAGGACGAGCTCACCCTGATATACCGTGCCAAGGGCGTCCCGGAGCAGCACTCCCGCGAACTCGCCGCCCACCTGATGGCTGACCCCGAGAACGTCCTCAACATCCTCGCGACCGAAGAACTCGGCATCGTGCCGGGGGAGCTGGGGTCACCGGCTGTCGCCGCTTCAATGTCCGGCATCTCGTTCGCGGCGGGGCCTTTTTGCCGCTGTTGCCGTTCCTCTTCTTCATCGGCGCCATGGCGATCGTGTCGAGTACCGTGCTGGCAGGCATCGGCCTGTTCGCGGTCGGCTCGCTGATCACCGTCCTCACGCCACACAGCTCGATCTACGGCGGGGCGCGTCAGCTGGTGCTCGGGCTGATGATCGCCGCGATCACTTATGGAATCGGTGCAGCCATCGGCGAGGGGAAGATGGGCAGGCGCCAGATCTTCTCTGCGATCCGTAAGCCGGTGATGGCTTTGTTAGGCTGATCCTGCGTGGATCACGGAACGGCTACCCCTATCCGGGCGCTCCTCGGCGGACTCGCCCTTACAGCCGTACTGGTGCTGGCCGAGGTC
>DATCGT010000302.1:0-7152 GCA_036508775.1 Tepidiformaceae bacterium
CCGCCTGCAGGTCATTGGCCCCTTCGCGGTCGCCGTGGCAGAAGAGACCCATCGCGACCCGCATCCGCGTGGCCAGTGCGTTTATCGGGTCCAGGTCCAGTTTCCGTGGATGCGTGAGCCATCATGCCGCCTGAAGGTGGAGGTCTCCGCCGGCGAGCCGCTGCTCGCGGGGTCGGTGGACCGTCCCCTCATCCATGACTTCCCCGGCGAATCGTTGGAAGCGACCCTGCCCGTTTACCGGTTGGAGGAGATCGCGGCTGAAAAGCTACGTGCCCTGCTTCAGTCTCGTCAGCATCTCCGGGACCGCGGCTGGCTCCGCAACCGGCCCCGGGACATCTACGACCTGCGACACCTCTGGGAGCAGCGTGACCTTCCGGTCGACTGGCGTCTCGTCGGCGAACTCTTGCCCGTCAAGGCAGAGGCCTACAGGGTCGAGTTCAGCAGCGCCAGCGACTTTCTCGACGACGAGGTCCTCAAGGGGATCGAGCGCGACTGGAACGGGCAGCTTGCAAACTTCGTACCCGTTCTCCCTACCTTCGATGAGTGCATTCCGGCGTTGCACGCGATCCTTGCTCGAATATTCCCGGCAGACGCGTAACCCGTACTCGGGGAATCACCTTCCGAAGGCACAGTCGTGCACGCGGTGGGGAAGAGCAGGGCGAGCATCTGGGTGGTCCTCGCACCTTCACCCGTTAGTCCAAGTCAAAACGAAGATACAAGAAATAGTTGCGGTCCAACCTGGCGCTAATTGCCACAGCGCTCGACATAAAGGTCACGGCAGCGCCAAAAACGGCAAGTTTAGAAGGTAAGATGCCTGTTCTTACTCACCACTGTACGAACATGGGCATGACGACGTGCACGTAGTCGCTCATGTTTGCGTCGCTCTCATCGACCTGATGGAAGACGCCCTGTGATGACGGGCTTGTCATCTCCAGCGATACTTTCCCGGTCAGGATGTTGAGGACGTCGTTCAGGTAGCGGCTGTTGAAGGCGATCTTGGAGGCGTCGCCATCTACTTTCGCGTCCATCTCACCATCGTTATTGCCGATCTCGTCAGCACGGGCGCTTACTGCCAGCTTCCCGGGCATGCCGTTTCCCGGCGTGAGTTGCAGCCTAATGATGCCGCTCCCGTCCCGGGCGAAGATGGCGGCGATTCGTGCCTCGCGCTTGAACTCTTCGACATCCACCACGCAGCGCGTGTTGAACTCGCTCGGGATGAGCTGGTTGTAGTTGGGGAAAGTACCCTGGATGAGCTGGGCCACGAGCTCGACGTCGGTCAGGGCGAACTGGACTTGCGTGTGTTGCGGGTTGATCCGCATCTCAACGAGGTTGGTGCCGTCGCCGATCAGCCGGGAAACTTCGCGGAGGGCACGAGCCGGCACGATGACATCGATTGGCTCCTGTGGTGCGGCCCCGAGCGTGGCGTCGGAAACCGCGAGCCGGAAGCCGTCAGCCGATGCGAACGTCAGGCGGGTGCCGTCGCTTTTCACACTGATGCCCGTGAGAACGGGGCGCGAGTCATCGCTGGCAGCGGCGAACTCGACATGCTCGATCGCCTTACGAAGGACCTTCGGATCGAGTTCGACGGTCACGCCCTCGGTGATCGTCTGAATCCGGGGAAAGTCCTCAGCATCCATAGCGTTGACGGTCGACTCGTTCCGGGCGCATTCGAGCTTGACCTGGCGGCTTCGCTCGGCGATTTCCAGGTTCACCGTGGCAGGCGGCAGCGAAGCGACGAAGTCGCTGAGGAGCCTCGAAGGCACCGTGGTCGCGCCTTCTTCGTCGATCTTGGCGCCGATCCACGCGCGGATGCCAATATCGAGGTCGGTCGCCGCAAGCATGAGCCGGCCCTTCTCCGTCGCGAGGAGGACATTCGCCGTGATCGGGAGGGTCGATCGTGTCGCGACGGCGCGCCCGACGATGGCGAGTCCTCGCTGGAGATTTACCTGGAGCACCTGGACTTTCATGGGTTCACCCGCCTAAGCCAATCGACCGATTATAGAAGGGTCCGCTTGACCGGGACAAGGCGAGCGCATAGGCACCTCAACAATTAAGAAGGGATCTCGACAAACATACCCCTTGTAAGTTAACGTAAAGGTTAGTGTTGGGAGGTTAAAGTGGAGTCGTGGGCAATCACCCGCGGCTATACTTTCAATAACTCGTGTTCATCTTTGATCTGCAACTCGCGAATTACCGGAACTACGGTCGCGCGGCTATCAAGCTCGACCGTGGGCTGAGCCTTGTAGTCGGCGACAATGCCCAGGGCAAGAGCAACCTTCTCGAAGGCATCTACCTGCTCTCGACCCTGCGCTCCAGCCGAGCTTCAAGTGACGCCGACCTCGTCCGGCGCGACATCCTGCAGTCCGACTTTCCCGTTGCCCGCCTGGCCGCCGAGGTCGAACGCTCCGCCGGAAACCTCCAGATTGAGGTCGCGATCGTCGGTCGCACGGCCGATCCGAGCCATCGTGCCGGCAAGCGTGTCCGCGTGAATGGCGTCCCCAAGCGCGCGTCCGAGGCGGTCGGACAGCTTGCCGCAGTACTGTTCACGACGCTCGATATCGAGATTGTTGCCGGGCCGCCCCTGCTCCGCCGTCGCTACCTCGACATGATGATCTCGCAGGTCGACCGCGGCTACCTCCGGGCGATGCAGCGGTATGCCAAGGTCCTTCAGCAGCGCAACAGTCTGCTCAAACGCGTCCAGGCGCGCGAAGCAAAGTCCACGGAACTCAATTTCTGGGACCAGGAACTGGCACACTCCGGTGGAGTCATCATGCAGGCTCGCGCCGAAGCGCTTGGGCACATCGCGCCGCAGGCCGCATCTCAGATGGATCGCCTGAGCGATGGCCTGGAAACACTGTCACTGACCTACCACCCCGCGATCGGCGGCCTGGACGACAACGATTGTCCCATCGATGAGAACGAATGGGCCTCGCGGATGTTAAAGGCCCTGAATAACCTGCGGAACCGCGAGATCGGGGCGGGCGCGACGCTGGTCGGGCCCCACCGCGACGACGTCGTCGTTGAGATCAATTCCCTGCCGGCGGATTCCTTCGCTTCTCGTGCCCAGCAACGGACAGCGGCCCTGTCAATGCGAATCGCTGAGGCCAGCTACTTGCGTCGAGCCCTTGGCGACGACCCGGTGGTGCTGCTCGACGACGTTCTTAGCGAGCTCGATGCGCGACGGCGCCGCGGGGTCCTTGAGTTCTTCGACAGTTTCCAGCAGACGATCGTGACGACCTCCGAACCAGACCGTGTTCGTGAAGTGATGACCCGTGCCTCGGGGCGATTCGTCGTGGCAGCCGGTGCTCTCACCCGCTTCGAGGGTGAGTAGGGCAGCTATCCGCTGACGCCAACGGGAGATGCCTGACCGCTAAAGATGGCTGGCAAAGGCCCGGCCGGGAGGCTTACCCGCAGGGCCCCGGGGTCGATCCGGAACTCCATAGGAGTCTCGCCGACAAAGTCGCCGTCAAGCTGGACGGGGATGCCGGTCGTCTCGATGGTGACGATGCGGGCTCTGTTCTCCAGGACATGGTGGTCACCGCCAAGCCGGCCCGTGAGCGTCTTCATGCTCAGGCGGGCGCCGTCGACGATGCTTCCCGGGCAGAGGGCGACGACATCCAGCAGGCCGTCGTTCACATAGGCGGATTTCGTGAACTGGATCATCCCGCCATAGAGCCGTGTGTTGCCGATCACCATGAACGCCAGCGGCCCTTCCCGAACCTCCCCGTCGATGGTCCAGCGTGCGGGGCTCGGGCGAAGCTGCGGTAACATGCCCGCCGCCTGCAAAAGGTAGGCGACGTCTCCGAGTTTGCGCTTCAAACGGGAGGGCACTCGCTTTGCGACAGCGGCGTCCCAGCCCACGCCGGCCATCAGCAGGAAACAATGCCCGTCCGCGCGACCGAGGTCCACGGGGACGATTTGGCCGCCGAGGTGGCATTCGATGGCTGACTCCCAAGAATCGATCGGCAGGCCGGTTTCTCGTGCCCAGATGTTTACGGTTCCGGCCGGCACGGCTGCTAACGCTGTCCGCGAACCGGCGAGTCCCATGGCTACAGCACGGAGGGAACCATCACCGCCGACGACGAACAGGAACTCGTCTCCCCGCTCGGCCGTGGCGCGGGCGGCATCGGTCGCCTGTGCCGGGGAGCCCGGCACAGCAAGACGTACCTGGAACCCACGAGCGCCGAGCAACTCAAGCGCGGCTTCCGGGTCGAACCGCCGAATTGCGTGTCTCGCTTCGGGATTGACGAGGATCGTGGCTCGACGAGGCGTGTCGTTCATTGCGGCTTGCTCAGCGGGCAACTTACCATACCGTCCTCACCCATACCGACCGGGAGCTGCCCCTTGATCCCCCTAAAGCGCGTTGACCACATCAGTATGGCCGCTCCGAGTTGGAAGCGGCAGGCCGAACACCTGGAGAAGTTGCTCGGATTCAAGCTCCTGCACGACTTTGGCGCCGACTCGAGTGGAGCCGGATTCTCCGGATCCGTCAGCCAGGTCCCCGGGACCGACATCGAGTTCGAGGTCATCGAACCCGCCGGCCCCTCGAGCTTCGTCCAGAAGTTCCTCGACGAGGGCGGACCCGGATTGCACCACATCACCCTCGAAGTCCACGACCTCGAGGAAGCCTGCGCGGAACTCGAGCGGCAGGGTATCAAACCCTTCGGCGGGATCACCGATGACGGCTCATGGCGGATTACCTATATCCACCCGAAGGATAGCGGCGGCATCCTCTGGCAACTCTTCGTGCCGAAGCGGAAGTCGGCCGCAACGGTGGACCGCAGCACAGGGAAGGGCGCCGTCGGATTGAAGCGCGTCGATCATGTCTCCCTGGCCGTCCCCGACCTCGACCGGCAGGTGGAGTGGCAGGTCCGGGTCATCGGAATGGTCGAACAGGGGCGCTGGACTGACGACTACCTGGGGTATACCGGCTGCAATTTGGACATCCCGGGCAGCCAACTGAAGTTCGAAATTATCGCCCCCACCCGGCCCGACAGCTTCGTGCAGCGCTTTCTCGATACGCGCCGGCCCGGGATGCATCACATCTGCTGCGAAGTCGAATCGGTGGAGGGTGCCATGCAGGGACTCCGAAACAACGACATTGAGCCGCATGGCGGAGTTGTTGACAACGACTGGAAGAAGCACACGTTCCTGCACCCCCGCGACAGCGGTGGCGTTCTTTTTCAGCTGTTCGAGGAGCGTCCGCAATGACTGGTGCCTCCGGCGAAGACGGGTACCTCACGATTCACGGCTTACGTCATCACTACATACGCTGGGGTGACGAGAAGAACGAGCCACTCGTCTTCCTCCACGGCCTGATGAACAACGCCCGCTACTGGGAGCACATCGCTGCCCGTTTCGCGGATCGCTACGCCGTCTACGCGCCCGATCTCCGCGGCCACGGTGAGAGCGACCACGCCCCCGGGGGCTATCTGGTCTGGGCGTTCGCAATGGACCTCCGTGGCTTCGTCGAGGAGTTGGACCTGGAAGGATTCGACCTGGTCGCCCACAGCATTGGGAGCCGCGTCGCGATGGCTTACGCGCGGGAACACAGCCACCGGCTGAAGCATCTCGTCCTGGCCGATATGGGTCCCGAGATGGCCGAGCAGGGTGCGCGCGGTATCCGCAGAAGCACCGGCGAATCACAGGCTGCTCCCGGCTTCGCGACCGAAGCTGCAGCGATCGAGCACTTTGCCGCCCTCTACCCGGGTGCATCGCACGACTTCCTGCAGCGCCAGGTCGTCGCGTCGCTCGTGCTGGATGAAGCCAGCGGAAACCTCGTCTTCCGGTTCGACCCGGCGATTCACCAGGCGACCGGGCGCGCAGCACTCGTCGAGATTCCCTATCTCTGGGAGAGCCTTGAACACATCACCTGCCCAACGCTCGTCGTTCGGGCGGAGAAGAGCCGGATGCTTTCCCCTGAGATCGCGCACCAGATGATTGAGCGACTGCCGAACGGGAAGTTCGTCGAGATATCCTCCGCCGGCCACCAGGTGCCTCTACATCAGCCGGAAGCGTTTGCGAACGCGATCGCTGAGTTCCTCGCGACTTAGGGATTGCCCAGCGCACCGCAGAATGCCGGGAGATCGTGAGTGACGGCTCGATAGGCGCCTTCAGGAACTCAGCCTGGTAGATGGCAGACGCTGGGGAAGGCTTCCGTCCGGGGACTTATTGTCGCCGTGCCCACTGTTTCGCATGATAGGTGATGACGATATCGGCTCCGGCCCGCCGAATGCTTGTCAGCGTCTCGTCTATCGCGCGGGCCTCGTCCCAGCCAGCCGTTCTGAACCGCTGCCATCAACATGCTGTACTCGCCGCTCACGTTGTAGGCGGCGACCGGCAAGTCGACAGCGTCGCGGACCTGGCGAATGACGTCGAGGTAGGGTAGCGCTGGTTTCACCATCACCATTTCCGCCCCCTCGCCGACATCGGTCAGTACCTCGTCAAGAGCCATACGGCCGTTGGCCGGGTCCATCTGGTAACCACGGCGGTCGCCGAAGGCGGGCGCGCTGTCGGCCGCTTCCCGGAACGGTCCATAGAAGGCGCTCGCAAACTTCGCCGCATAGGACAGGATGGGTTCGTGGAAGCCCGCGCCATCGAGGGCTGCCCGGATGGCGCCAACCCGTCCGTCCATCATGTCGCTCGGGGCGATGATGTCGCATCCGGCTTCGGCCAGGCTCACTGATGTCTCTGCGAGCAGTGGAAGGCTCGCGTCGTTGTCCACTGAGCCGGCCGGCCGGACGATGCCGCAGTGGCCGTGGCTGGTGTACTCGCAGAGGCACACATCGCCGATGACAAGCAGCTCCGGGTTGGCATCCTTCAGACGCCGGATCGCGTCCTGGACGATGCCGTCTTGCGCCCAGGCTCCGCTGCCCCGCTCGTCCTTGGACGCGGGCAGGCCGAACAGGAGAACGGCCGGGACGTTGAGGCGGGCGAGATCGTCCGCCTCTGCGACCAGAGCGTCGAGGCCGAGACGGTCCTGGCCCGGCATCGACCCGATCGGCGCGCGGCCGCGAAGGCCAGCTTCAACGAAGAGCGGGTAGACGAGGTGGGACGGCGTCAGTTCGACCTCGCGCACAAGCCCGCGCATCGCGGATGTGCCCCGCAGCCTGCGGTGGCGCCGGAAGGAGTCTGATTTCATATGGCGATTCT
>DATCGT010000303.1:0-2713 GCA_036508775.1 Tepidiformaceae bacterium
CTGGTAGGCTCGGACCCCGCAGAGGTGAAATGGGAAGTCTTGCCGCGCTCCTCACGATCGTTGCGCGCAGAAGCATGGCCAATAGGCGCCTCCTGACCACGGTCGTGGTCGGGATCGTCCTGGCCTCTGCCTTGATGTCGAGCGTGGTGCTCTATTCCGACGCGATCCGGGATCTCGGCTTACGACACGCTCTGGACACGCAGCCAGCTCTGTCGATGGATATCCAGGTCGTCAGTTCCAGCGCCCCGGTCCGCCGCGAAGACTCAGTCCCTTTGCTAAACCAGACCGCGCAACTCCTCAAGTCCTACGCCGGTAACGTCATCGACCACACCGTCACGTACGGGCGCAGCGCGACCTTCTTCCTCACGTCCCCGGGCAAGGCAGTGCCAACCGATGACAACAAGCCGAGGTCCCACTTCCAGTTCGTCCAGGGCATCGCCGACCACATCAATGTCGTCGATGGACGCGCGCCACAGCAGGCAGTTGCACCTTCCGACCCGACAAAGCCACCCTCGCTCGAAGTTTCCCTTGGGAAGGCGGCTGCCGACCAGCTCGGAGTGAAGGTCGGCGACACCTTCGAGTTGCACCCGTTCTGGAAGCCAACGGCGGCACCTATCGTTGTCACGGTCGCGGGCCTCGTCGAGCCCAAAGACCCGAACGAGGCCTACTGGTTCGGGAAGACAGACCGGTTCATCGAGACGACAACGTCGTGGCCGACCTATCCGTTCATCGTTGACCAGTCCGCCTTCACCGACGTCCTCGCCAACTACCTCCAGGACATGGACGGCACGTTCGAGACCTACGCTTTCGTCGACATTGCGAACATCAACAGCAGAAATGCCCAGTCCGTTGAGAACTCGCTCGGCGGCCTCGATGCGGCCTTCAAGCAGAACCTCACCCGGACATCGATGCAGACGTCGCTCCAGACCACCATCCACACCTACAGGACGAAGCTCTTCTTCACCCGCTTGCCGCTGTTCGCCCTGATGGCCCAGGTCGTCGGGGTCGTCCTTTACTACCTGATGATGGTCGCGTCGATGCTCGTCGAGCGGCAGTCTGGGGAGATCGCGCTCCTCAAGAGCAGGGGGGCCAGCCCACGCCAGATCGTGAGCATCTATGCGATCGAGGGCGGCATCCTGAGCGCCGCTGGGGCGATCGCCGGTCCGTTCGCAGCAGTCGGCGCGATTGGGATCCTGGGATACACCCCGCCGTTCCATGATCTGACCGGGGGGAGCATCCTCAGCGTTCCGATCACCGTGCCAGCCTTCGGCATGGCCATGCTCGGAGCCCTGCTTGCCCTGGTAGCGATGCTCTGGCCCGCCTATCGAGCCGCCTCAAACAGTGTGATCGACCACAAACGCCAGATGGCCCGGCCGCCGCAGCAATCGGTCTTCCTGCGCTACTACCTCGACCTGATACTCCTGGGGGCAGGCGCCTTCGCCTTCTACGAACTCCGCCAGCGCGGGTCGCTCGTCACTGACAGGCTGTTCGGGAACCTCTCCGCCGACCCCATCCTCCTGATCTCGCCAACGCTGTTCATGCTGATGGTGGCACTGGTCTTTCTGCGCCTCTTCCCTCTGGCGCTGCGACTGGCCGGGTGGATGGCGAAGGGCCTGAACGGCGCCACGATCGCGCTCGGCCTGTCGCGGATGGTCCGCAGCCCGCTCCACCACAGCCGCCTCATCCTCCTCCTTCTGCTGGCGACAGCTGTCGGGATGTTCGCGGCGGGCTTCCGGGCAACGCTGGCTCGCAGTTATGACGACCGGGCAGGCTACCAGGCAGGCGCGGCCGGCCGCCTCGAGGACATCCGGACCCCCGTCAACGTCAGCAACGCCGCCTTCGCCAGCCAGGTCCAGGACGCTACCGGGGCATCTGGCGTTTCGCCGGTCGCCCGCGTGAGCGCCAGCTACAGCGTCAGCCGGTACAACCTGAAGGACGTGACGGTCCTGGGGTTGAATGCCGGCGACTTCGCCCAGTACGCGTTCTGGCGCAGCGACTTCGCCAGCAAGTCGCTCCCAACGCTCATGGGCGAACTGACGCCACCACCAGCGCAACCTGCACAGGGAATGACGGTCCCGGCCAACTCGCGATTCATCGGGCTGTGGGCTCAATTCCCACTCACCCCTTCCGTCGCCCAACTCGGCGTGCGGCTGGTCGATCCGGACGGCGTCTTCTGGGAGTACCGGCTGACTCCCGGCGGCGTCACAACGCCGGATGGCTGGCAATTCTTCCAGGCCGACCTCTCGAAGCCGATCCAGGTCCGCTTCGGACCCGGCCCGCAGGTTTCGCTGGCACCGCCGAAAACACTGGATTCGGTTTATGTCCGCATCAGCGGGAATCCGCCGCAGATCCCGGAGCGCGATTCCATCCTCCTCGATGCGCTGCAGGTCTGGGACGGCGCGGCGCTGCCCGCAGACTGGCCGGCAGCGGGATTCCCCGGCGGCACCGTCGTAGAACCGTTCTCCGACATCTCCCGCTACGAACTCATCACCGGCGTATCGGCGAGCGGAGACCCCGGTGCAGTCAGTCGGGCGGAAAACGCCGGCCCCTCCGGGAACTCGGTGACGCGCTTCGCGTTTACGCGCCAGTCCGGGACACCTTCCATCCTCGGCCTCCGCCTGCGCAGCGGGCTCGGCCCCGTGCCAGTCGTCGTGAATTCGGGCTTCCTGTCACTTTCGAGCAAGAAAGTCGGCGACGAGGTCCCCATCTACCT
>DATCGT010000304.1:0-4344 GCA_036508775.1 Tepidiformaceae bacterium
GTTTGGCCAACGACGGGGACCTTGTCCGCCTGGTGCGGCCGGATGGATCTCTCGCGGACGCAGTCTCCTACGGCGACAGCACCGCGGCATTTGCCCGGCCGCCCCGGGCTCCGGCCGAGGGCCAGACCATCGGCCTCAGCAGCGCGACTGGTGACCAAGGCGCCGAGAACTGGGGCGTAACGCTCCGCCCCAACGACGGGAGGGACCAACGTCTTTCCCGCGGCCACCCCGACAGCCGGACAGGGGACACCGACTGCGACCCCCAGTCCAGATGGGGATACCGTGCCGCGCGTACCAGTCAGCGTCCAACGAGGCACCGACGGTGGGAGTGTTGTACCTTCGATCCTGTTGTCGTTGGCAGGCGGCGCGGGAATACTCGCGTCCGTCCAACTGGGAGTCCAGTCCCTGCCGCGCATACGGAAGAGGTGGCGACGTGGCCGTTGAGCGGCTCCAGAAGATTCTCTCGAACGCGGGCATCGCGTCGAGGCGAGTGGCCGAGGACATGATCCTCAACGGTCGCGTGACGGTGAACGGTGAGGTGCAGAAGACCCCCGGGGCCCGGGCCGACCTCGAAGTCGATGAGGTCATGGTCGACGGGATCCCTGTCGTCACGGGCCGGTATCGCTATTTCCTCCTCAACAAACCCCAGCTATTTATCACAACAGCGCACGACGAACAGGGCAGGGAGACGGTCATGGACCTCGTCCCGATCGGGGATGTCCAGCTGCACCCTGTCGGCCGCCTCGATCGTGAAACGGAGGGGCTCCTGCTCCTGACCAATGATGGCCACCTCACGGGGCTGCTCACGCACCCGCGCTACGAGATCGAAAAGGAATACCTGGTCGCACTCGATGGACCCGTCTCGCAGCACGACATTCAACGGCTTGTCCGAGGGGTCGAGAGCGACGGCGACCGTCTGCGGGCGACGGCAGTACGTATGACTCTTCCGCCCGCGGGCACCGAGATGGAGGGAATGCCCGCCGCCGGGACCTGGCTGCTGGTGACCCTGCGCGAGGGCAAGAACCGCGAAATCCGTCGTATGTCGGAGGCGCTGGGACGAAAGGTGCTCCTCCTGAGGCGCATCCGGCTGGGTCCGCTGCATCTGGGCACGCTCGGATCCGGCGCATTCCGTGAACTCACTGAGGAAGAGGTCGCTGCGCTCTACGCCGCGGGCAAGGACGCGGAGGCCCGGTCCGCTACTGCCGTACCGCAGTAGCGAGGTGGCCGTTCGGCGCCCATCGCATACGATCGCCGCAATGCCTGAATCCGCTGACGCGTCGCACCGGCTCCCAAACCCGATCGCGATCGACGGCCCCGCCGCCTCTGGGAAGACGACAGTCGGCCGGGCGCTGGCAGAGAGACTGGGCTACCGGTTTCTCGACACCGGCATGACCTACCGCGCGCTCACGCTCGTCGCGCTCCGCCGAAAGATACCGGCCACCGACGAGGCTGCATGCGTTGCCATTGCCGAGTCCATGGACCTCCGCTTCGAACCCGACGGTTCGCGCGTCGCTCTCGGCGACGAGGACGTCACCGACGCCGTGCGCAGCCCGGAGGTCGAAGCGAACGTAAGCGCGTACAGCGCGCTGCCTCGCGTTCGCGAAGTCATGGTGCGACTCCAGAGACAGTTCACTGAGGGGGGGGCCGCCGTGCTGGCGGGCCGAGACATCGGCACCGTGGTACTGCCGTCCGCGCCACTCAAGTTCTATCTCGAGGCCTCTGAAGAAGCCCGCGCGAAGCGCCGAAGCCTGCAGGCCGGGACCTGGGGGGTTCAGCAGCAGGTGGCTGAGGCGCAGCGAGACATCGCCGGGCGGGACCGGATCGATGCCAGCCGGGCGGCGAGCCCACTCATGGCCGCGCCCGACGCGATCGTCATCGATACGACTGACCTGACGCTCGACCAACTGATCGCGATGGTCGAGGAGAAGGTGCGATGCGCTTCAAGCTGACCTGGGCAACCTTCGTCCCGGCTTTCTACTGGTGGGCCACGCACTCGTTGCGCGGGCTGCTTGTCCTGCTCTCGCGGTGGAAGGTGTCCGGGCGCGAGCTGGTGCCGATGACCGGTCCGCTGATCGTCGTCGCGAATCACCTGAACAACGTCGACCCGCCGCTCCTCGCTGCCGGCGCGGGCGGACGGCGGATGATCCTCATGGGGAAGATCGAGATCTTCAAGTACCCGTTCGGCATCGTGCCGCGCCTGTTCGGCGCCTTCCCAGTCCGTCGCTTCGATGCGGACGTTGGTGCGATGCTCCATGCGGAGCGGGTCCTGCGGCGTGGGGGAGTGCTCGGCATGTTCCCCGAAGGCACCCGGAGCCGGACAGGGCACCTCGGGAAGCTGCAACCCGGGACGGCGCTAATCGCTCTCCGGACAGGCGCTACTGTCCTGCCCTGCGCCATCACCGGCACCGAACAGGTCCGCAATCCGTTCTCTGTGCTGCGCAGGCCGAAGATCACCTTCACGGTCGGACAGCCGATCCCGGTCGAGGCGCTCCGCCGACCGACCGAAGAGCAGGTCAACGAGCTAACCGCCCGCATCACTGCCGCCATCCATGCTCTTTTACCTCCGAAATACCACGCCACCTATACTGAAAACGAAGCGGCGGGGACAGAGCACGATGGTGGAGATCCTCCGGGCAACTGAAATGGGATTCTGCATGGGCGTCCGCCGCGCCGTGCAGATCATGGAGGAATCCGCAGCCCCCGGTAGCCCCGTCTACAGCGTTGGGGAAATCGTCCACAACCCGCACGTCGTAGAAGCGCTTGAACGGCGCGGGGTGCTCCAGCTTCCGGGCCCCGATGAGATCGACGGAGACATCGGCCGGGCCACCGCTGCCCGCGTCAAGAACGGACGGGTGGCGATCACCGCACACGGAGTGGGCGAACGGGTCGTCCGGGAACTCGAAACGAGCGGCCTCGAGGTAATCGACACCACCTGTCCCATCGTCACCCGGGCCCAGCGGTACGGGAGCAAATTCGTCCGCGACGGCTGGCACATCCTCATCTTCGGGGACCCGGGCCACAAAGAGGTGCGCGGCATCATGGGCTGGACCCTCGACGCAAAGGGCGAGACCCACGGCACCATCGTGGAGGACCCGTCCCTCGAATCGCTGCGAAAAATCATCGAAGGCTTCCCGGGGGGATTCCCGTCGAAGGTCGGCGTGATGGCCCAGACCACTCACAAGATGGAGGACTTCGCGCACTTCGTCTCGAACCTCATGGCTCTCCAGCGCGACCGCAACTTCGAACTCCACGTCGTGAACACCCTCTGCCACGCGACCACCGGGCAGCAGGAAGCGGCAGCCATGCTCGCCAGCGAGGTGGACGTGATGGTTGTGGTCGGCGGACGCAAGAGCGCCAATACCCGTCACCTCAAAGAAGTCTGCGAAGAACAGGGCACCCGCGCCTACCACGTGGAGGGCCCTGGCGAACTCCAGGCCGACTGGTTCGCCAACGCCTCCCGCATCGGACTGACCGCGGGCGCATCCACCCCGGACTACTCCATCGATGAAGTCGAGGCCCGACTGCGCGAACTTACCATCCGATGAGCGAACCGACCCCGGGCATCGTCTCCGCTGTTCAACCGGGCTCCCTCGCGGACGAGGCGGGCATCGAGGCGGGCGACGCGATCGTCTCCGTGGGCGGGCATGCGCCTCGCGACGTCGTGGACTACCACTTCTACCAGGCCGACGCCGAAGTCCAGGTCCAGGTCCGAAAGGCGAACGGCGTCGACGAGCTCCTGGTTTTCGAGAAGGACATCGACGAAGACCTTGGCCTCGAGTTCGAACGGGCCACCTGGGATTCCGTCACCCTCTGCAACAACAACTGCTTCTTCTGCTTCCTCAAGGGCCTCCCAAAGGGCATGCGGAAGAGCCTTTACCTGAAGGACGACGACTACCGGCTGAGCTTCCTCCACGGGAACTTCGTAACGCTCACCAACCTCGAAGAAGCCGACTGGGCCCGGCTCGAAGAGCAGCGACTCAGCCCGCTCCACGTCTCCGTGCACGCCACGGAACCCTCGCTCCGCCGCAAGATGCTCGGCAATGACCGGGCACCGGACATCATTGCGGACATGAAGCGCCTCGCAGCGCTGGGCATCCAGGCCCACACGCAGATCGTCTTGTGCCCCGGCGTGAATGACGGTCCGAACCTGGAACGTTCGGTCGCCGACCTCGCAGTGCTCTATCCGGCCGTCCAGACCATCTCAATAGTCCCGGTGGGAGCCAGCCCGAGGCTGGAAGACTGGTCCCTCGGGCACAGCCACATCGAACTGGTGGCACCGGACCCGGACTACGCGAGAACGATCGTTGAACAGGTGCGGGACTGGCAGCGCGAATTTCGAAAGCG
>DATCGT010000305.1:0-12431 GCA_036508775.1 Tepidiformaceae bacterium
CGGTGACGACGAACTGGGGGTCGTTGTATGGCCAGAAGCCCGTGAACCAGGCGTGCTGGTCGTAGGAGCCGTCCTTCTTCTGGGTACCGAATTCCGCGGTTCCGGTCTTGCCCGCGATATCCAGGCCCGGTACGGCGGCCAGGATACCGGCGCCCCGGGGCGTGTTGACGGAGTCGTGCATGCCCTGGCGAACGACGGCGAGGTTGGCCGGGCTGACGGGCACCGTCTTTGATTCGATCTTCGTGGTGCGGACGACCTTGCCATCCGGGGAGTCGACTTCGGTCACCAGGTGCGGGGTCAGCAGCTTGCCGCCGTTCGCAACGGCAGCGGTCACACGGGCGATCTGAATGGGCGTGGCGGTGTCGTAGCCCTGGCCGATGCCCATGTTGCAGGTGTCACCGTAATACCAGGCGCGGTCGGTCTCCGTGAAGGGCGGACCAGCGAAGTTCTGGCGCTTCCAGTCGACGCTGGGGACGATACCACCGGCTTCGCCGTCGAGGTCGATGCCGGTGGGCTGGCCGAGTCCGAAGGCGCGAGCGTAATAACCGAGGATAGTTGCTGACGACTCCACGTCCTTCCCGAGGCCCTTTGACGAACCGAGGATGCCGCAGGAGACCATGAAGAAGTAGATGTTCGACGACTCGGCGATTCCCCCGTAGAGGTTGATGGTGCCGTGCGCTTCCCAGTCAACCAGCGGGTAGTTCTGCCCGTTCTCATCCTTCACGTTGAGGACGGCATTCGGGATGGTCAGGGTCGTTTGAGGGGTGATGGTGCCTTCCTGGAGGCCGGCAGAGGCGGTGATGAGCTTGAATACGGAGCCCGGCGCCGAGTCGGTAATTGCCTGGTTGAGGAAGGGGTGGCGTGGATCATTCGCGAGGGCCTCGTACGCTGCGGCGTTCTGGTCCGGGGCTGCGAAGATGTTGTTGTCGTACTCGGGGATCGAGACCATCGAGTAGATCTCGCCGGTCTTCGCGCTCATCACGACCGCGGCGGCGTGGCTTGCCGCACCGAGGGAGTTCGAGAGCAGGTCGGAGACGTAGTTCTGAAGGCCAGGGTCGATGGAGAGCTTGATGCTGTCGCCGGGGGTGGCGTCCCGGGACTGAAGCTGCTGGATGAGGTCGCCCTGGGCATCCTGCTCGACCTGGTTCACGCCGACGGAGCCCCGCAGGTCTGATTCGTAGGTTGATTCGAGGCCGGTCTTGCCGATGGGCTCGTTGATCTTGTAGCCGGACTGCTGCAGCTTCGCGTACTCCTCCGGCGACTGGGCACCGACATAGCCAAGGAGGCTGCTGAACGCCGGGCCACCCAGGTACAGGCGGCCAGGGGTGACCGAGAGAGCGACGCCGGGCATGTCGGTCGAAGCCTCGTCCAGCATGATCGCCTCGTCTCGCGCGAGGTACTTCTTGACCGGGAACTCCAGGAACCCCTTGCCATCGGTCTCCTTCTGGTCGACGGTTGTCTGGATCTGGAGTGCGGGGATGTTGAGTATCTGTTCGAGCTTCAGATAGATCTGGTAGCGGGCGTCGTGGTCGGTGGGGAGGAACTGCGGGGTGATCGTCGCGGTGTAGACGCCGACGTTCTGGACGAGGGGAGTGCCATCGCGGGCCAAGATGAGGCCGCGTGAGGGGAGGATGTTGGTCGAGATGATGTGGTTCTCGACGGAGCGCTTCGCATAGGAGGCGCCGTTGATGATCTGCATGTCAAACAGCTTTGCGGCGAGCAGGGCGAAGAGCACGATGACCGCGACTCGAAGGGTCAGCAGGTTGCTGTGGGGACGGTTGCGGCTTGGCGAGGAGCCACCGCGGTAGCCGTCATCAAACATGCTCATGCGGCTAGTAACTGCTCCGGGAAAGGGTCAAACGGCTGGCCTCCCGGCCCAGGAAGCGGAGAGGAATGAAGGCAACCGAGAGCAGTGCCCAGTCTAGGAAAGCGCCGGGCAAGAGAAGGTCTTTGGTAAGGCCGCCGATGGAGAACGCCGCCCCCGAGGTCAGCGGGCCGAGCGAGAGGAAGAGGCGGGCGAGCATGCCGCCGACAACCGCGGTCAGCGAAGCCTGTGCGTAGCGGTTCAGAGGGAGGCCCGAGGTTTCAAGGAAGAACGCGAGCGGGAGCACGGGGAGATAAGCGAACAGCAGCATCGCGGCGGACCGGTCGGAGGCGAAGCCCATAATCAGCGCCAGGATGGGGATAGCGACCATCGCCGGGTGAGGACCTTCGTAGAGGGCGAGGGCCATGATGCCGATGAGGACAAGGTCCGGGATGGCCGCGCCGACGGGGAAGAGCGGCGCGACTGCCACCTGGGCGAAAGCCAGCAGAAACAGGTTGAACACGTAGATGAACACTCTCATGGCTGGCCCGGTACGCTGATGCGCTGCGGGGTGAAGCTTGTGAGGACGAGGACGGTCTGCGCGGTGGAGAGTCGAACCGTCGGTTCGACCTTCACTTTCGGGGAGAGGTCTTCCGGGGAGCCGCTGACTTCGCTGACGTTGCCGATGGGAAGGCCCGCTGGGTAGTTGCCGCCGAGGCCCGAGCTGACGATCGTATCGCCCACCTTGATGTTGCCCTGCCCGAGGTTGAAGGCGAGGGCGCGGTTGGCGCTGCCCTGGACGATCCCGTCGGTGGAGGAGTTGAGGACCTGGGCAGCGACCTTGCTCTTGCTGTCGGTGACGAGGCGGACGAATGCGGTCGTGGGGAAGGTGCTGGTCACGGTTCCGATGAGCGAACCCTGGGATGAGAGGACCACCATGTCGTTCTTGATGCCGTCGTTGGCGCCGCGGTCGATTGCGATGACGTCCGTGAAGGGTGTGCTCTCGCGGTTGACGATATTGGCGGCGACGTGCACGCCGCCGCCTGCAGCCTGGCTGATGTTGAGCGCCTGCTCCAGCTCGGTGATGCGGGCGGAGTCCTGCTTCAGCTGGGTGACCGTGTTCTGGAGGCCTTCGTTCTGAAGGCGGAGCTTTCGGTTCTCACTCTCCAGGCTGTTGATGTTGCCGGCGTTGGAAAGGAAGGTCGCCACGGGCTCGAAAACGCCGGTGAGGGCGCGGTCGACGGGCGAGGTGATGGTGAGGAAGATTCCCTGGAACGGTGAGAGGAGCCCGACCTGGCCGGCGATGGCGAGGAGGATGGCCAGACCGACCATTGCCCCAAGCCACCATGTGTACCGCGAGAAGATCAGCATGCGGTCACCCCGGTTCCGAGGACGGTTCTATCGCCCGCCTCGGCGTGAGACGAGGTGCGATTGGACCTTGGCGAGCATGTCCTGCTCTTCCAGGACTTCGCCGGCGCCCCGGACGACGCAGAGGAGCGGGTCCTCGGCGACATAGACGGGGAAGCGCGTTTCCTGGCTGAGGCGCCGATCGAGGCCACGAAGGAGAGCCCCGCCGCCAGCTAGGGCGATGCCGTGTGCCATGAGGTCACTGACGAGTTCCGGTGGTGTGACTTCGATCGAAGAGCGGACGGCCTCAACGATCGCGCTGATGGAGCCGGCGAGAGCGTCGCGGAGTTCGACTGTGCTCACCTCGACGGCCTTCGGCAGGCCGGTGGATAGGTCGCGGCCCCGGAGGTCGACGGTTTCCTCGGGGTCGAGGGGGGCCGCCGAGCCGGCGACCTTCTTGATCTCCTCGGCCGTGCGCTCGCCGATGAGCAGGTTATGGACCTGGCGGGCGTAGGCGATGATGTCTTGGTCCATCTCGTCGCCCGCGACGCGGATAGAGGTGCTCACCACCATGCCGCCGAGAGAGATGATGGCGACTTCGGTTGTGCCGCCACCGATGTCGACGATCATGCAGCCGGCGGCCTCCATGACGGGGAGGCCGGCGCCGATGGCGGCGGCCATCGGTTCTTCAATGAGGAAACAACTGCGGGCGCCGGCGTTGAGCGCGGCGTCGTGGACGGCGCGCTTCTCGACCTCGGTGACCCCGCTGGGGATGCCAACAACGACCCTCGGGAGGGCCAGGAAACTGCGGTCGTGTACGGCGCGGATGAAGTAACTGAGCATCTTTTCGGTGACTTCGAAGTCCGAAATCACACCATCGCGGAGGGGGCGAACGGCGATGATATTGGCCGGTGTGCGGCCGACCATTCGCTTGGCTTCGCCGCCGATGGCGAGGATCTTCTTGGTGATGCGGTCGATGGCAACGACCGATGGTTCATCGATAACGATGCCACGTCCGCGGACCATCACCAGCGTGTTGGCGGTGCCGAGGTCGATCGCAATGTCATGCGAAAGAAACCCAAACAGGCCGCCGAAAGAAGTGAGAAATCCCAAGTGGAATCCCGCCGTTTATTGAGACGCCGACGAGCTGCACTGGTCCGCGGCGGAAGGCTATTATAGCGTGCGGCGGGATTGGTGCGACGTTACGTCAATTCACGCTTCGTGAAGGTGCGATGACCTTTCTTAAGCGTCTGGCGTAGATTCGGCCAAGACACTCCGGTCGCCGGTGAGTAGAACCGAGAACTCATCTTCTGTAAGCCGACGGACGCCCAGTTGCTCCGCTTTCGTCAGCTTGGAGCCCGCTTCCGCACCCACCACGATGGCATCCGTGCGCTTGCTCACGGCGCTTCCGACCTTGCCGCCGAGCTCGCGGATGCGGTCCTCCGCCTGTTCCCGCGACATCGTTTCCAGCCGTCCGGTGACGACGATGGTGAGCCCCGCGAGGACGTCATCGCCGGCGCTGCGGGTTGCCTGGACGGGCTGCACACCCGCCGCAAGGAGGCGGTTCACGACCTCACGATTGACGGGCTGGGCGGCCCAGTCGGCGATGCTCTTTGCGACGATTGGACCGATGCCATCGACCTGCTGCAGCTCGTCTTCCGGGGCCTCAATGACACGCTTGAGGGCGCCGAAATGGGCGGCGAGGACGCGGGCCGTTTCGAAGCCGACGTGGCGGATGCCGAGGGCGAAGAGGACGTTCGTCAGGGGGCGGGTCTTGCTCGCTTCGATGCCCGCGATGAGCTTCTCTGCGCTCTTGCGGCCCTTGCGTTCGAGTGACGCCACCTGGTCGACCGTCAGCGCGTAGATGTCGGCTACATCGTGGACGAGGCCCTCGTGGTGGAGGGTGTAGGCCATCATCTCTCCGAGGCCTTCGATGTCCATCGCCCCCCGTGAGGCGAAGTGCTCCAGGAGTCGCATCTGTTGTGCCGGGCAGCTGTTGTTCGGGCAGTAGGTCGCGGCCTCGGAGGGGTCTTTCGAGACCGGCGTCTCGCAGACGGGGCACCGGGCCGGCATCGAGAACTCGGCGAGGTCTTCCTTGCGGAGGCTCAGCACTGGCGCGACGACCTGTGGGATCACCTCGCCTGCGCGCTGGACGATCACCATGTCGCCCTGGCGGATGTCCTTGCGGCGGATATCGCCCTCGTTGTGGAGGGTGGCCATGCGGATGGTCGCGCCGCCAACCACGACCGGGTCCAGCTCTGCATAGGGCGTGAGGACGCCGGTGCGGCCGACGTTCACAGAGATGCGGTTCAGCTTTGTCGTGCGCTGCTGGGGCGGGAACTTGAAGGCGGTTGCCCAGCGAGGTTCACGCCCGACCGCGCCAAGCTCATCCCAGGCGCGGGTGTCGTCAATTTTGAGGACGGCGCCATCGATGTCGTAGTCAAGGCGTTCGCGCTCGCGGCCCCACCACTGGATGCGCTCGTAGGCTTCCTCGACCGTGCCATGAAGGGCGGCTTCGGGGTTCACGGGGAAGCCCATGCCCCCGAGCCACTGGAGGATTTCGTGCTGGCCCTGGGGGCGCGTCCCGCCTTCCACCCAGCCGAGTTGATAGATGAACATCGCGAGCGGCCGGGTGGCGGTAACCGATGGATCCTTCTGGCGGACGGAGCCGGCGGCAGCGTTGCGCGGGTTGGAATAGAGCGGGAGGGCCTTCTTTCCTTCGGCCTCGCGCTGGAGGTTCTGGTCGCCGATGGCGGCGTTCATCGCGAGGAAACCGCTCCTCGACATATAGACCTCGCCGCGCACTTCGAAGCGCTTGGGGAAGCTGCCGGAGAGCGTCTTCGGAATCGAGGCGATGGTGCGGAGGTTTTCGGTGACGTTCTCGCCATGCATGCCGTCGCCGCGGGTTGCGCCCTGGACGAAGCGGCCGTGGTCGTAGACGAGCGACATTGCAAGCCCATCTATCTTCGGCTCGCTTACTAATCGGGGGTTCTCCACGTTCAGGCGGTCGACAGCGCGGCGGTACCAGGCCTGGAGCTCGGTTTCGCTGAAGCAGTTGGAGAGGCTGAGCAGGGGCAGGCGGTGCTCGACGACATCGAAGGTGGCCGCCGGGGTGGCGCCGGCGCGCTGGGTCGGGGAGTCGGGCGTGATCAGCTCGGGGAACTGGCGTTCGAGCGCGCGCAGCTCGTTCATCAGCTGGTCGTACTCGGCGTCGGCGAGTTCCGGCTGGTCGAGCTGATAGTAGCGAACGTTGTGGTAGTTGATCTGCGAGCGAAGCTCTTCTGAGCGGAGCCGCGCCTCGTACTGGGTCAATTCGGCCATCGCAACGGCCAGTATACCGGGGTGCCGGGTGCTACACTGGCACGACCGTGAACGGTCCGATTGTTGTTGCAGACTACGGCGCAGGAAACCTGCGAAGCGTCGCGCGTGCGATCGCTCACGTCGACACGGCTCCCATCGTTTCGGCGGATCCGTCGGACATCGATCGCGCGGCGGCAGTGATCCTGCCGGGCGTCGGGGCGGCGGCGGACACTATGGCGAACCTTACCTCGCGCGGGCTCGTCGGCCCGATCCGCGACTACATCGCCTCGGGTCGGCCATTTCTTGGTGTGTGCATGGGGCTGCAGGCGCTGTTCGAGTGGTCGGAAGAAGGCGGCAGACAGGATTGTCTCGGCATCCTGCCAGGCGCCATCCGGCGGTTTCCCGGCCACGGGTTGAAGGTGCCGCACATGGGCTGGAACACGGTCGACTGGGTACGCGAGCACCCGGTGACCGAGGGTGTCGCCTCCGGCAGCTACTTCTACTTCGTCCACAGTTTCTATCCTTCTACTGAGGACGCTGGCCTTGCCCTGGGCGAGACCGAGTACGGCCTCCGCTTCCCCAGCGTGGTGGCGCGCGACAACGTGGTCGCGACGCAGTTCCACCCGGAGAAGAGCGGGGACGATGGCCTCCGCCTGTACGCGAATTTCATCCGCTGGGCGCGCGCGGGTGCGCCGGCGAGCGCTGCCGCGGCATCGGCGGGGAGCAACTCCTGAACTTCGAAGTCATTCCCGCAATCGATCTGCGTGGCGGCCACTGTGTGCGCCTCTACCAGGGCGACTACAACCGCGAGACACAGTATTCGGACGATCCCCCCGCGATGGCGCTCCGCTGGCAGGACCTTGGCGCGCCGCGCCTGCACGTCGTGGACCTTGATGGGGCGAAGGCGGGCCTGGCCCGCAACCGCGAAGTGATGGCGGAGATTTGCCGGCTGGTCGAGGTCCCGGTGGAAGTCTCCGGTGGAATCCGCACCCTCGAGGACATCGCGGCGGCGTTCGCGTACGGGGCGGAACGAGTGCAGCTCGGCAGCGTAGCAGTGCGAGACCGGATGCTGGTGGGCGAGGCCGTTGCGCTCTACCCGGGCGGTATCGTGGTGGCCATCGACGCGCGCGAGGGCGAGGTGTTCATCGACGGCTGGACCGTGAGCACGGGGGTCCGGGCGATGGACATGGCGCGGCAGATGGAAGCGATCGGCGTGGCGCGGATCATGTTCACCGACATCGGGCGGGACAGTACGCTCACGAGCCCGAACTTCGAGGCATTGGCGGAGATGGTCGCGGGGGTGCGGATCCCCGTCGTCGCTTCGGGCGGCGTGACGAGCACCGACGACCTGCGCAAGCTGGCGGAGATTGGCTGCGAGGGGGCGATTGTGGGGAAGGCGCTGTACGAGGGGACCGTCGAGCTGCCCGAAGCGCTGCGCGCCGTCGCCGGCGGGGCATAGGGGACAGACTCCCGGGACCCACGATTTGCCGGAACGTCGCCAGATGCGGTGACGCCATCTCTCATTTCGAAAAAGAAAGTGCCCTGCGATGTACGTCAGTACATCGATCGATGGCTGTATGCCCGCGAAATGGGGACTAGGCTGCAGGTGGGGTACCGAGGTGAGCCATGCCTTTTGAATTACTGAGCCGGCGTGAGGCGGAAGTTCTTACCCATGTTGCGCGCGGGTTGAGCAACAGGCTGATCGCGGAGGAGCTGGGCATCAGCCCGTGGACAGCCAAGGCTCACGTCCAGACCATCTTCATGAAGCTTCATGTGACGAACCGGGCGGCGGCTGCCGCGCTGTGGGCGGGGAGGTCCACAGCGCAGCGGGAGTGGCCTCGGTCGGGGGAACACGAAGGTTGAACGCCTCCGGGGTTCGTCGACGTCGCGCGCGGCGGGCTTCCTGGTTGGTGCTCTCGATTGTTCTTGGTGCCGCATGGATCACCGCCTGCGGCAGCGGCAGCGGCAGCGGCAGCGGCAGCAAGCCCAGCCAGGTTCAACTGCTGATTCAGTCGCCGCCCCCGGCGCAGGCGCTACCTTTGGGCCTGTCGACGCTGGCGACCGTCGAGGCGATTGTGCCGCCTCCTGCGGTTGGCGGCGTCAGCTACCAACTCGGTCGAGAAGCATTGCCAGCGGCCTACGGCCTTGTTATCGCCGTGTATCCTGACGCGAAAACGGCCGCGCGAGTATTCGCGTCACCCGTCCCGGGCAAGGGCATCGTTGGGCTAGTCGCTCCTGTCATCCATGCGGTGGAGGTGCAAGCGCCAGTATGGGACGGTGGTCCGACGGTTCGCTGCTTCGAGGCACCGGTCCCGGCCTACAATCCCCTGGACGAGACCAAGGAGAGGGAATGCGATGTCGTGTTCCGCAACTTCATCGTCTCGATGGGGCTGGGCCGGCAAGGCGACGTGCCACTGCCACCGATGCAAGACGAATTGCCGCTCCTCCAGGCTGGCGTGCAACACGTTGAACGGGTCCTCGGTGGCTTGGCACCCAGCCCGGCTGCGTCGGCGACGCCTACGAACACCGGCTCGCCCACCCCCGCACCCACGCTGGCTGCCGCCACCCCAACTGCCGGGATCGGCGTGCCGGGTTCGCCCACTGCAACCGTGGCCGGTGCCCCGGCGATATATGCGCAGGGGATTGCTGTCCTGTAGGCGTACCTGGACAAGTGGAGAGAGCAGGGGCTCTATGCGGCGACGACGCGGTACATCATGCCAACGGGGGACTCGCCTCCGCTGAACCAGGCGGCCCTGGATTCACTGAAACTGCTAAGTGGGACGATCGTGTCGTGGCGTCGCTATGCGTGGGTTTCGGAGAATCAATTCACCGTCACAGTGACCCTGGATCTGCATTTTCCCATCAAGACGGCCTCGTGTGGGGCGAGGGCGTGAACAATCGCTACGCCACGTTCATCCGTCCAGACACTCAGGCGCAGTTCTTCATCTGGCTCACCACAAGTCCGCCGCCACGGTGAGTTCGTCCCGGCGCACTATCCCTTAGTAGCACAGCATCGACATCCGACGGGCGCGGGCCGGAGAATGGAACGATGCTCACCAGGCGGATCATTCCCTGCTTTGACGTCGACAACGGCCGCGTGGTGAAGGGCGTCTCCTTCGTCGAGTTGCGCGATGCCGGCGACCCGGTCGAACTGGCGCGGCTCTATGACCGCGAGGGCGCCGACGAACTCGTCTTCCTCGACATCACGGCCTCCTCGGACAACCGCTCGACGGTGTACGACATGGTGGCCGCGACGGCGGACCAGGTGTTCATCCCGTTCACGGTCGGTGGGGGGATTCGCAGTTCGAGCGACATGAAGATCATGCTGGAACTCGGGGCGGACAAGGTGAGCGTGAACACCTCGGCGATCCAGACGCCGGAACTGATCAACGAGGGCGCCTACCGGTTCGGGAGCCAGTGCATCGTGGTCGCGATCGACGCGCGGCGCAGCCCCGGGCGGCGGGACGAGTGGGAAGTGTTCAGCCACGGCGGGCGCAACCCGACGGGCCTGGATGCGGTCGAGTGGGCGAAGGAAGCCGTAGCGCGCGGGGCCGGGGAGTTGCTGGTGACGAGCATGGACACCGATGGCCACCAGCACGGTTACGACCTGAAGATGCTGCGGGCGATCAGCGATGCGGTGACGGTGCCGGTGATCGCTTCGGGTGGCGCCGGAGGGCCGGAGCACATGGCGGCGGCGCTGACCGAAGGCCATGCGGACGCCGTCCTGGCGGCGAGCATCTTCCACTTCGGCACGTATTCCATCCGGCAGGTGAAAGAAGAACTCGCGGCCAGGGGGATACCGGTGCGGCTGACGACGCCCAAACGCGATGAGGAACCAGGATGAGCCAGGTTGCGGAAGAGACGATCATTTCGTTCGATAAGGACGGGCTGATCCCGGCGGTGGTCCAGGACGCCGATACGGGCGAGGTCCTGGTACTGGCGTGGATGAACCGCGAGTCGATCGCGCACACCTACCGTTCCGGGCACGTCACCTTCTGGAGCCGGGGACGGAACGAACTCTGGGAGAAGGGCGCGACCAGCGGGAACTGGCTGAACCTGGTCAGCATTCAGAAGAACTGCGAGGCGAACTCATTTCTCGTGAAAGCGCGTCCTGTGGGGCCGACCTGCCACACCGGGCACCAGAGCTGCTATTACCGCGACTTCGATCCGGCCGCGGACCTGCCGAAGTAGTCGCGAGATGACGCCAGCGTGGAACCCGGTCGATGTCTTCGAGGTTGAAACGCCCTATGCGGGGCGGCTGTCCGTCTGCATGCGCCCGCGTGGCGGGATGTGGCTCGATTCGGACATCAAGCGGCTCAGGACGGCCGGGTGGGACGTGCTGGTGTCGGCGTTGATGCCGCGTGAGATTGAACAGCTGCAACTCGCCGCGACGGAGCAGCATTGCTCCGAGTTCGGGATCGAGTACGTCCCGTTCCCGATCGGGAACCTGCAGGTGCCGGAGCTCGAGGAGGCGGTGAAGCGCTTCGAGCTGCTGCGGATGCGGCTCAGGGATGGGCTGGCGGTGACTGCGCACTGCAACGGGAGCATCGGGCGGGCGCCGCTGATCATCGCCTCGCTTCTGGTGCTGGGCGGCGTCGAGCCGGGCGAGGCGTGGATGCGGATTCGCGAAGCGCGTTGCGAGCAGGTGCCGGATACGCCGGAGCAGCGCGACTGGGTGGCGCGGTTGGCAGACCTCGCCCTGCACGGATGAAGCCCGACTACACCCTGCTCGAATTTCCCCCTGCCCCTCTCGATCGCCCTTACGTGCTTGTGAACATGGTGATGTCGGTCGACGGGAAGGCGGTCCTGGAAGGCAGTGAGCGCGGGATCGGGTCGCAGGTCGACTGGCGGCTGATGCGGGAACTCCGGGTGCACGCGGACGTAGTCATGAGCGGCGCGGGGACGATGCGAGCAACGGGAATTTCGCCACGGCTGGGCGTGCCGGAACTCGAGGCGGTCCGGGCGGCGCGCGGCAAGCCTGCCCCGCCGATTGGGGCGGTAATGTCGGCGTCCGGGGATCTTCCGATGGACCGGATTTTCTTCACCGCGCCCGACTTCCGGGCAGTCGTCTACCTGGCGGCGAGGGTGCCTGCTGACCGGAGGGCGGCGATCGTCGCTACCGGGCGCGAGGTGGTGGACCTGCCGGCAGAGGGAGACATCGCCTTCATGCTGGGGCACATGCGCCACGAGCTTGGGGCGGGGCTGCTGATGGTCGAAGGTGGGCCGACGTTGAACGCGCAGCTCTTCGAGCAGGGATTCGTCGATGAGTACTTCACGACCGTCGGGCCGGTGGTGGTCGCGGGGCGGGACACGCTCACGACGGTCGAGGGGGGTGCCGCGTTCATGCGGGCGACGGCCCCGCGTATGCGCCTGCTTTCGGCGGTGACGAACGAGGAGACCGACGAGGTCTACCTGCGGTACCGGGTCGTGCGTTCCTAGCGGACGGTGACGGCGGCGACGAAGCAGGCGGTCGCTACGCCGGCGAGGGTCGGCAAGAAGGCTCGCTTCGCCTACATCCCCATCGAGCAGCTGGCGCCCTCCTTGCGAGCGAGGCTTAGCCAGAAGACCGTGCTCAGCGAACCGACCATGGTGAAGTTGGCTCCGATCGTGCAGCCGATAAGCACGCCCGCGACAAGCTCCCGCGGCTGGCCCGGCGTGGCCGCGAGGGTCGCGGCAAGGAGTAACGCTGCGGGCCAGTTGTTCATGACGTTCGAGATGACGGCGGCAACGGCCGCGGCGCCGAGGATCGCGACCAGGGCCGGCTGATCGGCGAGGTGCGCGAACACGCTGGCGAGCCAGTCGAGGAGCCCGGCCGACGAGACGGAGTCGACGAGCAGGAGCAGCCCGGCGACGAATATCAAGAGGCCGGGAGAGAGGTGGCGGCGGTAGCGGCCAGGGTCGATTGTCCTCATCGCTACGCCCGCGAGCAGGAAGGCGAGTCCCCCCGCGAGTGAAATCACGCCCAGGGGGAAGCGAAAGA
>DATCGT010000306.1:0-8573 GCA_036508775.1 Tepidiformaceae bacterium
GGCTGCTATCGAGGCCATACCCATCGCGGTGGTGGGCTTCGACGGGGAACGCCTCGTCCTGGCGAACGAGGCCGCCACCACCCTGAGCGGCTACAGCCGGGAGGAGATCCTCTTGCCCGGGTTTGTTGAGCGGATTTTCGACGACGAAGCCCGGTCCTCACTGCTCGCGCGCGGCTCCGCCCGCCTCCGGGGCGAACCAGCGAAGACCGGGTACGAGTTCCGATTGGCGCGCAGGGACGGCCAGTGGCGAACCGTAGAAGCGAATGTCTCCGTCGTCCGCCTAGGCGGACGACCTGTTTCGATCATCGCAGCCACCGACATCACCGACCGCCGACAGGCGGAGGAATCGCTGCGCATGAGCGAGGAGCGGCACCGCGCCCTCGTGGAAGCGTCACCATCGGCGATGGTCGTCCACAGGGCCGGTGAAGTCCTGTTCGCGAACGATGCGCTTGCCCGCCTTCTTCGCGTGGACGACCCCATGACCCTACGCGGGGCGAATGTCGAGGACTTCACCCATCCAGACGATCGCGACCTGATCCGCAAGCGCGTCGCCGAGATGGCCTACGGCACCACAAGGCAGCTACCAGCGATCGAGGAGCGCCTCCTCCGCTCCGACGGCGAAGCCTTCCCCGCCGAAGTGATCGCCGTGACGGCGATGTTCGATGGGGAGCCTGCGACCATCGTGGTCGTCAGTGACCTCTCGGAGCGAAAACGTCACGAGCAACAGCTTCGCGCCTTGAACGAGGAACTGGAAGAGCGCGTAGCGCAACGAACGGCGGCGCTTGCCGAAGCCAAGGAGCGCGCTGAAGCGGCCGACCAGGCGAAGTCGGCGTTGCTGTCGCGTGCATCTCACGAGTTACGAACGCCGTTGAACTCCATCCTCGGCTTCGCCCAGATCCTCGCCCTCGACGAGCTTCCCCCCGACCAGGAAGAGTCGGTCGATCACATTCTTGCCGGTGGGCAACACCTGCTCGGCCTCGTGGATGAGGTCCTGGACCTCGCCCGCATCGAGACCGGCCGAATCGCGCTCTCGATCGAGTCGACTGACCTGGACCTCGCGGTCCGCGAAGCGCTCAGAATCGTCGCACCGATGGCGACGGAACGCGGGATCGTGACGGAATGGCAAGGTAGCACCGGTCCCCGAGTCCTTGCCGACCCCCAGCGACTCAAGCAGGTCCTTCTCAATCTGCTGTCGAACGCAATCAAGTACAACCACGAGAACGGAACCGTGTCCATCCATGCCGACCTGTCAGACGGCCGAACACTGCGCATGTCGGTAACCGATACCGGAATGGGCATCGCCCCTGAGAAGCTCGGCCTGCTTTTCAACCCCTTCGAACGACTCGGCGCGGAGGCGACCAGCGTACAGGGAACAGGTCTCGGCCTCACCCTCAGCCTGGCATTGACCGAAGCGATGGGTGGCACGATCGGGGTCACGAGCCGGCCGGGATACGGCAGCACCTTCTGGATCGACCTTCCGCTTGCTACGGGGCCGGACCAGCCCGATAAGGTGGTCGCGCCAGACCCTGCGCCTCCATTCCTCCCGACCGCGCCCGCTTCGGCCCGGAGGTCCTCTACATCGAGGACAACCTCGAAAATCTGCGGCTAGTTGAGAGCCTTCTGCGGCGGTGGAAAGACGTCACGCTCGTCCCCGCCATGCAGGGTAGCGTTGGACTGGACCTCGCCGTCGAGCGAATCGACCTGGTCGTGCTCGATGTCCATCTCCCCGATCTCCCGGGGGAGGAGGTCTTACGCCAGCTCAAAGCGAACCCCGCGACCCGGGACATCCCGGTAATCGTCGCCAGCGCGGATGCCACCCCTCAGCAGATTGAGCGAATGATGAACGCGGGGGCGGCTCACTACTTCATCAAGCCATTGAACGTCCGGCAGTTCCTGGTGGCGCTCTCCGACGTCCTGGGCGAGGCCGTCGCGGCGGCCTCGCCCAGGACGTCTCAGTGACTGTGCGGCACGGGTGGCGCAGCGGCCTCTGAGGCTAGCGCCTCCAGTTCGCGACGAAGGTTGCCCGTGCGCGGAGCCTGGCCTGCCATGCGCAGCCCATCCTGACCGACCTTCGCCCATAATCGCCGGCGCGGAAGCCAGAGCGTAAGGCAGAGTCCGAGGACCAGCATCCCGCTCCCGATCCAGACCAGCAGCTCACCCCGGTCCTTCTTCACCTCGACCCCGACGAACGGTTTCTGGTCGAGGAAGGTGTATTCGTAGCCCCCCACCGTTGCCGTCTCACCCTGCTTGAGGGAGAACGGCTCCGACCCCACACCAACGACCGAAAGTTGCGGCAGCTGCGGCGATTGGCCCAGCCCACCCGTGAGCAACTGCAAAGTCGGTGGGACGGCTGCCGATGCGCCCGGCGGAAGTGGCAGGGCGGGCGCCAGCGCATCGGGTGAGGCAGCGAGATCGGTGAATCCGAAGCGCAGACCGGCCGCGATCGCTTCCCCGTGCAGCGGGAGGTCCAGTCGGATAGCGTCGGATGCATTGCCGCCCTCAAAGAGGACGAGGCGAGATGCACCGCCCGACGCGTCGCTGGCCAGTCCCGCCCAGAGCGGCTGCGCAACGCCGGGAATCGTCACCGAAGTACCTTCGACCCCACCGACCGCTCCGCTGAAGGCGAGGGCCTCATCCAAAACGACCTGTCCGCTGCTATCGGTCACGGTGAGCCGCGGCGCCGGTTTCGAACCCGTCAGCGGCACCGCGTCCCGGTAGAGCACCCGTCCTGTCGCCACGTCACGCACCTGCAGATCGGCGCCATACGGGTAGTAGAAGGCCTGGCGGAAGCGGTACCCGTCGTATGTACACGGCTGTGTCACCGTCACTGTGCAGACCTTCGCCAGGGTCCCATTCTTGCTGATAGACAGGTCCGCGGAGGATCCTGCGGGCGATCCTCCTGAGTCGGATTGGGAGGTGGCGTTCGTGACCGCGACGTTGATTGCGGGGGAATGCCCCATCGGGAACACCGGATCACTCCCACCATTCGCCACGAACAGGCGCGCCGTAAACCCGGTGAAGTGCGTCACCAGCCCCGCCGTGATCAGCAGCACAAGGGCGGCGTGGCTGAGGAAGGTTGCCAGCTGCGCCCACGGATACCGGTCGGCGAACAGCCATTCCGCACCGCTGGCCTGCCAGCGCTCGACGCTGTAGTGGTGCCGCCGGAGTACCCCCTCCAGTACCGTCGCATCCACGGCCTGCCCCTCCGCGAAGAAGCGGTAGTGGGCACTATCGAGGTACGCATCGGGAACGACTTTCACGGGATGGCGAACGTTCCGCCAGATGGGAGCGAAGCGCCGCGCCGTGCACGCCACCACCGAAGCGGCCAACAGCACGAGGCCGGCCGCCATCCATGCGCTGTGGAAGATATCGAAGATGCCGAGGCGGTAGAGCCAGCCGGCGACCGGACCCATCGCCGCGTCCCGGGCATCGAGCCAGCGGCCCATGGTGGTTGAGTCCACCCGGGCGGCCTCCGGTACCTGGGGAACCAGCACTCCCACGAGGCCGAGGACGACCAGGGCGGTGACGACGGCCGCGGCAAACCGTACGTTCGCCAGCAAGCGGATGAGCCGGGAGGGCGCGACCCATTTCCATGCAGAAATGCCTAGCGCGAGGCTCCGCTGCATCGTCGTCATCGGCGTGCTAGACCCCGGCGTAGCTGTGGAGGCCAGTCACCCAGAGGTTCACAGCGAAATAGCTGAAGAGCACAAAGCCGTAAGCAACGACCAGTACCATGGCGGAACGGTTGCCGGCCCATCGCCGCAGCCCGTGCAGATGGAAGTAGACGCCGTAGGCAAGCCAGGTCAGCAGCGCCGAGGTCTCCTTTGGGTCCCAGCCCCAGTAGCGCCCCCAGGCGGTGCTCGCCCAGTAGGCGCCCAGTGCGATTCCAAGCGCGAGGAGAGGGAAGCCGACAACCACCGAGCGATACGCAAGGTCATCGAAGCGACGCCAGTCCGGCAGGCGTCCGATGCGACGAGGACTCGCCTGGAGGAGCTGCAGGACCGCCGCGGCAAACGAAATCGTCAAAGCACCGTAGGCGAGCACCATGACCCCGACGTGTAGCACGAGGATATTGCCGCTGCGGAGAGCGGGAGTCAGAGGCTCAATCCGCGAGGGGAAGTCCGCCGCGATGCCCAGCAGGATGAGGACCAGCGGCTGGAGCAGGACGCCGGCCAGGTCCTGCCCGATGCGGCGGAAGAAGGACACCTGGAAGAGCGAAACCGCCGCCGCGAAAGCCACGGTGAACTCCCACATGTTCGTGAGAGGGGGATGCCCGGTCGTGTACCAGCGGGCCCCCAGTGACACCGTGAGCGCGACCAGGACAAACGCTGGCAGAGGCCCCGCAAGCTGCGAGAGCAGCGTCGGCGTCCTGCCTGGAACTTCAGGGATGCCAGCAGCGCCCGGCGCGCCCGCTGTGACCAGTTGGGTTCGCGGCCCCGGTATTCGAATCAGAATTGGCGCCCATGTGAGTAGCGCGCCAAGCGCGCTCCCGGCCAACGCCAGCCAGAAGGCTGCCAGCGATACCGGTTCCATCGCGCCACCTTTCTTCAGCTTCAGTGCCTGTCATGCCCGGAGACTGGCACGGCCCTGTTCCCCCAATCAGAGTGACGCGCATCGTCCCCGCGTGCATCGTGACTTTCGGTAATCGAGACCGGGGCCCAACCGCAGTTGATCTACGCTAAATTGCGTAGTTCGCCAGACGGCATCGTGTGTACATCACGCGATGCCGCGGTTTACATGCCTGCTACAATCGGCACGATTGGATAAGCAAATGGATGCCAAGATCCGCGTCATCATTGCGGAGGACCACGCGGTAGTTCGCGAAGGCACTCGCGAACTCATCGACCGTGAACCAGACATCGAAGTCGTGGGCGAGGCGACGAACGGTGCCGAGGCAGTCGCGCTCGCAGACCGCCTGTTGCCCGATGTCGCGATTCTCGACATCTCGATGCCGGTCATGACCGGCATCGAGGCCACGGAGCGCATCAAAGCGGCGCATCCTTCTACGGCAGTTCTGGTGCTCACCGCCTACGACGATGACCCGTACATCTTTGCGCTGCTCAAGTCCGGGGCCGCTGGCTATCTCCTCAAGGACGTGGCTTCGAGCGAAGTCGTGCGGGCGATCCGTTCGGTTCACTCCGGAGAACCAGTCCTCCATCCTGCCATTGCCCGCAAAGTGATGGCACGCTTCTCCGCTGAGCAGGCCGCCACCGGCACGGTTGTTGAGCCGGCCATAAGCCAGAAGAAGCTGTCGTTAACCGATCGCGAGATGGAAGTGCTGCGTCTCGCGGCAAACGGCATGACGAACGCGGAGATCGCGGATTCCCTCTATTTCAGCGTGCGCACGGTCCAGGTCCACATGACGCATATCTTCTCGAAACTGGGCGTTGGCTCCCGTACCGAAGCGGTCATCGCCAGCCTGCGCCAGGGGCTTCTTTCGCTTGACGACCTCCATGACCTCTAGTGCCCCTGCCCGGCAGGCGGCCCATTCGACAGGGATAGGGGCGTTCCTCAGGGAGGTGGATGCAGCCATCCACCGGATTCCCAGCCGGCTCCGACACAAGCGCTTCTGGGAGATCCAGGCGCTGGTCGCCGTCGCAACCGCCGCCCACTATGCCGTCGAAATCCAGGGCTACACCACGCCGGAAGGCGCCGTACATGACCTCGCGATTTCTCTCTACATGCTGCCGCTGCTGTATGCGGCTCTGAGCTTCGGCTGGGAAGGCGCCCTGATGACCGCGGTCTGGGGGGCGCTCCTCACCTCCCCCAGCACCTGGATCTGGCACCACGGCGAGGACCACTGGATCTCCGAAGTGGGCCAGCTTGGCATCATCATGGGTGTCGGCATCATTGTCGCCTGGCGCGTAGACATGGAAGCCAAGCAACGGCTCATTGCCGAACGAACCAGCGCCAGTCTCCGACTGCTCAATAAAGTCGGAGAAGTCCTGAGCAACACCCTCAACGCGGAGAGCCAGCTTCCCCAGGTCGCCGATGAGCTTCACAACGCCATGGGCATGGAAGCGATCGTGGTCTCGCTGGCGGCCGAAAGCGTGGAGACCGACCCGGTTGTCGTTTCCGCGGGCCGCTTCATCGACGCCCTCATCCTGAAAGCGCAGGGCACCCTGGCCGACCTCGATGCCGGTCAGAACGTGTGCAGGCTCGACGGGCGGACCGTTGTTGTCGCCCTCCGGACGGAAGTCGGCCTTCTTGGTTACCTCGCCGCCTCAGCCCCGGTCGACGCAGCCGTGAGCGACGAGCAGTCGGACCTCCTCGAGAACCTCGCCCATGAGATCACCGTCGCGGTTGAAAACGGCCGCCTGTACCGCCAGCGCCAGGAAAGCATGCAATCGTATGTCCGCCAGGTCACCCAGGCCCACGAAGACGAACGCCTGCGGATTTCCCGCGAACTCCATGACGAGACGGCGCAGGAGCTGGTGCACCTCGTGCGGAGGCTGGAGCGACTGGAGCGCGACCAGGGGCCCACCGGGACGGCGGAAGTCAACGAGGCGTTGGGCGTGGCGCGCAATATCCTGAGCGGTGTCCGCCGATTCAGCCGCGACCTTCGGCCGTCAGTCCTCGACGACCTCGGGCTCATCGCCGCGATCGAGATGGTGGTCGACCAGACCGACAAGGTACTCCCCGGCGGTGCGAGTCTTCGCACGACCGGGCACCCACGCCGCCTCGATCCGCAGATGGAACTCGCCCTCTTTCGAATCGCTCAGGAAGCCCTGCGTAACGTGACCAAGCACGCGCAGGCCGACACCGCTAACGTCACCCTGTCGTTCGAGCCCGAGCATGTCGTGCTCTTCGTCTCCGACGACGGGAAGGGCTTCGCACCCCCAACCAACGTCTCCGACCTTTCCCGCCTCGGCAAGCTCGGCGTCCTGGGCATGAAGGAGCGGGCAGAGCTGGTAACGGGAACCTTCGCTCTCCGGTCAAAGGCCGGTAGCGGCACGGAGATCCAGGTTCGCGTTCCCTGTTAGGTGAGCGCCGGACGGGCTGAAATCAGCTCCACTTCGAAGTTCAGATCGAGCCCTGCGAACTGGTGATTGGCGTCGATGGTGACGGTGTGGTCGTCCAATCGGACAATCGCCGCCGGGCGGCCGTTGCTGAGCTGGAGCCAATCGCCTGTCTGCGCGCTAACGGGCGCTTCCGCCCGCGGCAGTTCCAGCACCAGGGCCGGATCGTGCGCGCCATAGGCATCCTCCGAGCCCAGCCGGAAGCGCAGTGTCTCGCCCGGTGACATTACCTTGATCGCGGTCTCGAAGGCTGGCAAGAGTTGCCCACGCCCCAACACGAACACCCGGGGGCGGCGTCCTCGCGTGTTGTCGAACACCTCCCCGCTGTCGAGCGTCCCCTGGAGATGAAGCTCGATGAGATCTCCATCGCGCAGCATTGACCGCCTCCGAACCATCAGCCCGGGTGTTTCATTGCACCGGCTGGAAGGCGAATCGTACAATACGCACCTCTCTCAGGCAGCAGGAAAGGCAGCATATATGGAACCGGAATCCCGAACCCACACCAGCGACATGCCCCTCATCCATGGGGCCGCGGTCGAACACAAAGACCTGGAGCTTGTCGCCAGCGACGGGAACCACTTCGCCGCCTTCGCCGCCACCGCCTCCGATCCTGCCGGGCCGGCGGTTGTCATTCTCCCCGACATCCGGGGACTCCACCACTTTTACGAAGAGCTGGCCCTCCGCTTCGCCGCCGTTGGCTATGACGCGATCGCGTTCGACTATTTCGGCCGGACCGCCGGCGTCGGCAAGCGGCTCGACGACTTCGAATTCATGCCACACGTCGCGCAATGCACAGTTCCCGGTATCTCAGCTGACGTACAGGCGTGCCTCGATTATCTCCGGCAGCGACCGGGCCAGGCGGAACGCAAAGTCTTCACGCTCGGCTTCTGCTTCGGCGGCGGCAACTCCTGGATCATGGCACAGACTGTGAAGGGAATTGCCGGCGTGGCGGGCATGTACGGCTCTCCCACGCGTCCGCAGCGTGATGGCTCGGAACCAGTCATCGCGCGCGTACAGGACTTCCATGTCCCGTTGCTCGGTCTCCTGGGCGGAGCAGACAGGGGCATTACCGCGGAGGACATCGAGAAGTTTGACCAGGCACTGACCGCCGTCGGCGTTCAGCACTCGCTGGTCACGTACCCCGGAGCGCCGCACTCTTTCTTCGACCGCCTCTCCGATCAGTATCCCGAGGCCGCCGATGATGCCTGGCGCAGGGTCGTGGACTTTCTCCAGGGCGGGGCCTACTGGGCGAGCTGAGGCGCGGCAATCGGTGTGTACCCACAGGCGAGTTTCCCGCGAACGAGAGGGAAGCTGCTGGCTGTCACTGAACGGCGTCTGTCCCGTTAGTTCACGTCACCTTCACGGACAAATGGTCACGTATCTCGGTACCGCATAGCCGTACTTTAATCGGTATACACAGGATAGGATGGCGGAATCCGTGGCGGCATCAGTGAGAAAACGTAACCTACCGGAGCCGTGTTCTGTTGCCTATTCCTAGTGTAGTGCGTCGTAAGTATCGTCCCTGAAATCGAAGATGTGATCGAGGACTACTTC
>DATCGT010000307.1:0-2564 GCA_036508775.1 Tepidiformaceae bacterium
CCACCGGGTGAGCCCGTTCGACGGCGTGCTCGCGATCCGCGAATTCGAGCGAATCATGCGTGAGGAAGGCCTCCACGGCCTCATGGTCAACCCGATGGAGGAACGCATCCCGGCGAGCGACCGCCGCTACTATCCCCCCTGGTTGGCATCTCCCCTTCGACCCTGGGCGAACGCTACAAGCCGATGATCGACGCCTACCTGGATCTCCCCCTCAAGGACACGGTCAAGGAGAAGTGGCTTTATGGGAACGCGGCGCGCCTCTTCGGCATCGCCTGAGTACCTGCTTCACGACTTTGACCTGAGGCTCCATATCACGCGACGTTATTAGCTCTAACGTGCTTCGCTCGCGATGATGAGTGGGCCCATGAAAGGTGACGTTAAGACAGAAATATCGCCTGAACCGTCGCCGGGCGGAGCAGCTGTTGCCGCGCGTTCGCGCGGGTCTGTCGCCTTCAGTTCCCTGAGCAGCCGCAACTTCCGTTTCCTCCTGGCCGGGACGCTGGCGAGCAGCTTCGCCATGTGGATGGAGCAGATCGGCCTGGGCTGGTTGGTCCAGCAGCTCACGAACTCGCCCTTCCAGCTCGGGCTCGTCCAATTCGTCCGCGGCTTCAGCATTCTCTTCGTCGCACCGTTTGCCGGCGTCGTCGCCGACCGCATGGACCGGCGCGTCCTCGCCGGCGTGTCATCGACGGTTAGCTCGCTGTGCGCTCTGACCATCGGCCTTCTGATCGTCAGCGGACACATTGCTATCTGGGAGCTCTACTTCACCGCTTTCTTCGGCGGCCTCGCCAGCAGCGTCTCAAACCCCACCCGCCAGTACCTCGTCTTTGACTCCGTCACCGACAAGGAACTCCCCAACGCGATCGCCCTCAACTCGATGGTCAACAACATGGCCCGCGTGGTTGGCCCGGGCATCGCCGGCTTCATCATCTCCTACAGCATCTCGTCCGTGTTCTTCGGCGAGTTCCTCTTCTTCACCGCCGCGACCATGAGCCTCGCCTGCCTGCGGTTCAAGCGGCCGCCCCCCCGTCCACGGGAGCCCGTGCTCCAGGGCATCCGGCTGGGAGCCGTCTACTTGTTCCAGCACAAGACCCTGCTTCGCCTCACGATGCTGCAGGCGATCCCTAGCGCGCTGGTCTTCCCGTACCTGCAGATGGTGCCAAATGTGGCGAAGAACTACCTGCACGTCGGCCCCAGCGGCTATGGCTGGCTTCAGACCGGCGTCGGCATCGGCTCACTCGTAAGCGCATTCGCAGTTGCGATGCTCTCGGATGTCCGTCACAAGGGTGCGATCGCGAGCGTCGCGCTCCTGACCTACATGACGATGATCCTCGCGTTCTCGTTCTCGCGAATCTACGTCCTTTCGCTCTTCTGCCTGATCATCGCCGGACTGGGCCTCGTCATCTTCTCGACGTTCAACCAGACGCTCCTCCAGCTGAACATCGAGGACGAGTACCGCGGGCGCGTCCTGTCCCTATACACGATGGTCCAGGGCTTGAACCCATTTGGTGGTCTGCTGATGGGCTACATCGCTCAGGAGTACGTGGGCGCCCCCAACGCGATCGCGATCTTCGTCTGCGTCGCCATGGTCCTGGCATTCACGGGAGGCATCGCCTCGAAGGACATCCGCAGCCTCTAAGTTCCGTCTCGGGCCCACGCATTCCCTGGTGCTTCCGCTTGCCGTGCGCCTATCGGGTCCTGCTCCCAGCCCGATAGCAGGATCGGCAGAAGCGCGAATCGATTGCCCCGCCATTCGCCGCTACTGCAATGAAGGATCGACCGGAGGCCAGATGCCGGTCCCGGGAATAATCCACGAGGCTCCCCCGCGCACATTCGCGGCCAGCGTCCCGGCCACGAGACCATCGCGCCGGATGATCCAGAGCTCGTTCTTCGGGTAGTAGCGCAGGACAAACCACTCCCCATCCGGGGACCAGGTCGCGAACGCCGCGCCCGAACCGTTCCCGCCCGGCAACTTGTAGATGCGGACACGATCACCGCCGCTCACACGATAGAGATAGCCATCAGGGGCAAACGAGATCTGTTCGCCACGGACTGAGGTCAGGGCCCCCATTTGCAGGTCGCCCGGAGCGGCCGGTGGGCTCGCGGCGGCCGTGACCGTGGTCTCACGCTTCGTCGCCAGGTCGACCTTCACCCACTGCCACCCCGGTTGCTTCATGAGTGGCGCCGTCACCACGTAAGCGAACGTCTTCTCGTCGACCCAGGTGACCGTGTCGCTGTACCCGGCGCCGGCCAGAGGGCAGTACACACGACTCGCGCTGCGGCCCGAGGCGAGAGCATCAACAACGCAGCCCGTGTTATCGAAGTAGAGGATAGAACCCGGGATTTCGTCGTGGGGGTTGGAACCCAGCGAAGGCGGAGACGGGTTGCTGATCCCGAACTGGAGTACGACAAACGCCAGCACCAGCACCGCTGCCACCCCAGCCAGGACCCCCGCGACGTAGATTCGTGTCCTCACGCCTCAGCCCTGGGGCGCGCCCACGGCCGCAATCGTTCCAGCAGGAGCACCGCCGCCAGCAGCGCGGCGCCCACCGCGATCAGCGCGA
>DATCGT010000308.1:0-2330 GCA_036508775.1 Tepidiformaceae bacterium
TCTAACCTGGACCGCCCCTGCCACCCCGGGCACGTACCAGTTCCGCTGCGAAGTCCATCCAACGGAAATGACCGGCACAATCACCGTGAAATAGCTGACTCGAGGGTGCGGGGCGCGAGCATCGCCTCAGTCGCTGAGGTAGGAGGCCGAAATGGGCCGGGGAGACGACCTTGATATCGAGCTAATCGCGGTCCCGGGACCGCGCGGTGCGCCCGTGACCTCGCCGCGCATGCTGTGGCTCTTCGCCGCGGCAATGGCAACTTCGCTGGCGATCGCCGCATTCGGTGGACTGGTGCTCGGCATCCTCGCTGCGACCGGGCGCGGTATCGCCCGGTCTCGATGGACTGAAATAGTCCAGGCGCATGGCGGCCTTCAACTGTGGGGATGGGTGGCGGTCTTTGTCACCGCGCTTAGCTTCGAGTTCATCGTCCGGTTCAATCAGGAAGGCCCGTTCAGCTTCCGTTCCCGCGTCTCCATCCTCGGATTGCTTGGAGCGGGAGCACTCCTTTCGGCGACCGGGCAGGTGCTGGGCCACCTTGACCGGCAGTTGGCCATCGCCGGGTCCGGCCTCGTCCTCGCCGGCTCCGTTGGATTCATATGGCTCATCCTCCGGATACGCCTCCAGCGACCGAGGGTGGACCTCAACACGTTCTACTTTCGCGCCGGAGCCGCCTGGCTGGTGCTCGCCGCCACTGCGACGCTCGTGTCCTCCGCGCACATGGAGTCAGGCATCGTTCCGCTTGAAGAAACGCGCTTCTGGGTCGAGGTGTTCATCCGCGGGTTCGTGATGAATGTGACCATCGCCGTCGCCCTGCACGCCTTCCCCGGTCACCTGGAGTTGCCGCCCGTCAAGTCACGACCACAATGGATCATCTTCGTGGCGCTGAATGCCAGTGTAGTGGTCTGGGCGGCCGGGACCGGCGGATTCGGGCTTGCCGGGATTGATCTGCTCCAGCACGCCGGAGACCTGGCTTTCGCCGGGACGCTGCTGTTCGCAACCGCCGCCTTCGGCATTCCCCGTTCTATGCGTTTCCTCGGAAAGTCGAGTGAGCGCTATCAGGTCATGGTGCCACTCGCCTGGGTGGGATTGCTCGCATATGTCCTCGGGCTGGCAATCCAGGCGGTGACCGGGGAGAACCTCACGTTGTACGAGACGGGAGCCGTGCGGCACATGTTCCTTCTGGGATTCATGGCGCCCCTGATGATCGCGATGGCCCACATCGTGCTCGCCCATTTCGGCATCGGACGCGTCCTTTGGCAGAAGAGTCTTACCGGCGCGTTCTTCCTGATGGTAGTGGCGTGGCCGCTCCGTGTGGTTCCGCCTCTTATCGATCGGAATGTTGGCGCGGTAACCGAGGGGCTTATGGGGCTGGCAGGCACTCTCGCTGCCTTTGGACTCGCTTTGGCGGCTGTCGTTGCAGCAGCGAACGCCTGGGCGATTGCCCATCCACAGAAAGCGCAAAGAAGGGAAGCAGGAAGCTGAGTACCTGGGAGCTGATCGGCCGCTTCCCACTGCCCACCGTTCCGTCTGATACAGACCAGGTCGTTGGCGAATTCGCCGGACACCTTGAAACCTCTGAGCTTCGCCGTGACACCAGATCGGATGGCTGCGAAGAAGTACCTCACCGCTCTGGAGGCATTGGCTATTGGGCCGAAATTGGAGTGGAACAGGCGGGAGTTGGAGTGAAAAGGACCAAATCTTGGACTCCTGATGGACCTGTCCCTGCGACCCTGTGTCACACGAACGCACACGGAGGGCGCGATGCTCACGCGCGAATCTCGCGGCCGAGAAGACTTGCCACTCCTCACGGGAGAGCAGGCGCGCGATATCAACGCGGCATCGCGGTCGGCGGGGGTAGTCCATGCGTTCGTGAGCGGCCAGGCGTTCACGTAGCAGCTGAGACGACCGGTCGAGGAGGTGCGTAGGCCGTCGTTAGGCTGACACCAGCTGGGCTGGGACGTACCAACGGGCAGAAGGCACAAGTGAGGTTCGACTCCTGTCGGGGTACCAGAGGCTCCTTTTCCAGACCAAGAGTCGAACCTGTGCCGCATCGCGCCCGCCAGGGTCTCGGTCAGGCGCCGACGTAGGCCGCGAGGTGGTCGCCGGTGAGGGTGGAACGGGCGGCGACGAGGTCGGCGGGTGTGCCCTGGAAGACGATCCGGCCGCCGTCGTGACCGGCGCCGGGGCCGAGGTCGATGATCCAGTCGGCGCGCGCCATGACCGCCTGGTGGTGGGCAATGACGATGACCGACTTGCCGGAGTCGACGAGCCGACCACCGGCCTCCACCTCGCCGACATCGAGCAACTGCTCGGCCTGCTCGACCGGCTC
>DATCGT010000309.1:0-2692 GCA_036508775.1 Tepidiformaceae bacterium
GGTCGGGATTGCACCGCCGCCCATTCCGTCTTCCGGCGTGGTTAGAAAAGGAAAGTGAGCCATGAGATTTCAGGACAAAGTGGCGGTCGTGACGGGGGCCAGCAGGGGAATGGGCAAAGAGATCGCTCTTGCCTTGGCACAGGAGGGTGCGGACCTGGTGCTGGCAGCGAGAACCGTCGTCAAAGCGGATGAACAATTCGAGACCAGGCCCGGCACGATTACCGAGGTCGCTGAGGAAATCCGAGCAATCGGGAGGAGAGCGCTGGCCGTAAGATGCGACGTGAGCGTTCGAAGCGACGTGGAAAGCCTGATAGACGAGGCAATTAGGGAGTTCGGCCAGGTGGACATCCTGGTTAATTCCGCTTGGTCTGTCGTCTTCAAATCGAGCCCCCTGGACGACTTGCTGCGATCTGACGTTTCCGACGCCACCATCGGCACATTCAAGGGGATCGTGGACATCACGCGTGCCGTGCTTCCACACATGAGGAGCAGGCGATACGGCAAGATCATCAACATCACCAGCATGGGCGGCAAGTCAAAGGTGGCGAACGCGCCGGTCTACGCGGGACTGAAGGCAGGCGTCGCTCACTTCTCCAGGTCCGTGTCGGCCGCAGTTGCCAGCGAGGGAATCACCGTCAACTGCGTGGCTCCTGGAATCATAGACACGCCCAGCACGTACGACTCCTATCCCGGCATGGAAGGAGTCTTCAAGACTATGATCCCGGCCCGCCGCCTTGGTACGGAGAGCGAAGTCGCCCGCGCTGTTTTGTTCCTGGCCGATGATGACTCGAGCTACATTACAGGGGTGACGCTGTCGGTAGACGGCGGGATGACTGACTTCTAGGCAGGACCACCCCGGAATCACGATCGTCCGCGAGCGCTGGAGGGAACCGATGGAACGCATGAACGAGCTTGGCTTCTACACGCTGGCAGGGGCGCCACGCTCGCCCCGCGATCTCATCGAGGAAGTCCAGCAGGGCGAGGCGATGGGCCTCGGAGCGGCATTCATCTCGGAACGGTTCAACATCAAGGAGGCCGCCACGCTCTCGGGCGCCGTCGGGGCTGTCTCGAGCGAGATCGGGATCGCAACGGCTGCCACGAACCACAACACCCGTCACCCGATGGTGACCGCCGCCTACGCCATGACGATGCATCGCCTGACCGATGGGCGTTTCTCGCTGGGCCTTGGTCGCGGGATCGGCCCCATGTTCGACCGGTTCGGTCTGCCCCGGGTCACGACCGCGCAGATCGAGGACTTCGTCGGGCTCATGCGGCGCATCTGGAGGGGTGGGGCGGTGGTCGGTCATGACGGACCTGCGGGCAAGTATCCCCTGCTCGCGATGCCCGGCTACGACGAGCACATCCCGATGACGTTCACCGCGTTCGGTCCGAACTCGCTCGCGCTGGGTGGGCGCGCCTTCGACGCCGTGGTGCTGCACACCTTCTTCACAGACGAGACCACCGAGCGCTGCGTGCGCGCCGTCAAGCGGGCCGCCGAGGAGGCCGGTCGCGATCCTGATCGCGTGCGCGTCTGGTCCTGCTTCGCGACGATCGGCGACCACCTTCCCGCCGACCTGAGGCTGAAGAAGACCGTCGGGCGCATGGCCACCTACCTCCAGGCGTACGGCGACCTGCTGGTCTCGACGAACCGGTGGGACCCGGCCGTCCTGGAGCGGTTCCGCGCGGACGAGTTTGTCCGCGGTTTCCGTGGCGCGCTCGACACCTCCGCGACCACCGAGCAACTCGAGCATGTCGCCACGCTCATCCCGGACGAATGGCTGGCGCCGTCCGCCTCCGGAAGCCCTGAGCGCTGCGTGGCTAAGATCCAGGGCCAATTCGACCTCGGGTGCGACGGAGTGATTCTTCACGGGGCAAGCCCGGCCGAGCTCGCTCCGATCGTGGACGCGTACCGGCGGCAGCGCCCGGCGAAGCGCTTCAAACACCTCACCGCAAACCCCGCGGGGTGATGGGCCCACCAGTCACCGAGCCCAACATGGAGGCTCCGTGAAAGATCTACTCCAGGCTTCCGACGATCGAGGCGCGTTGGGATAGTTCGATCCAGTTTCCATCGGGATCGCGCACCATCGAGAAACGCGCGGTGGTTCCCAGGGTGATTGGCGCGAGCGCTTCGCGGCCGCCTCTGGCCAGCACCGCGGCATGCTCTTCGTCCACTTTGAAGACTTGGAAGGTGATGTAGCGCCAGCCGGGGCCCTGCACCTGGGCATCGGCCGGGGCGTCGGGACTTTCTTCCAGCAAGATCAGACTTTCGCCGGCACGAAACGCCGAGGGCCGTTCCTCCGGTAGGCCCAGGGCCTCGCCGTAGAAGCGTCGGGAAGCGTCCAAGTCCCGCACCGCTATCCGTATGCCGATCTGGCTCACGCCACGGTAGCTCGGCGGAACGAGCGTGACGCGGTTGCCTTCCGGATCCGCGAACGACTTCGGGTCGGTGAGGCTATCGCGCGCGATCAGAGGCTATCGCGCGCGATCAAGAGCTCGCGATAGCCGCTGGGCGGGGTGGCGGGCAGGGCTGACTGATGGTGGTTGATCTTCAGTACGCTGCCCGCGATGTCGTGGCGATGCTGGTCTTGGCCAGGGCGGATCGGCAGCACGTGGTCGAACCGCGCGCCCGGCTCGCCCTGCCAGAACGCGAGAATTGGATCGAGATGGTTGGTCGACAGAGCGATGTCGACCC
>DATCGT010000310.1:0-3953 GCA_036508775.1 Tepidiformaceae bacterium
GGGTGACGGCTCTCGATGTAGACCGCCAGCGTCTCTTTGGTGAGGCGGGCGTCGACGAGATCCAGGTGACAGTCGGCGCGGACTACGTGCCCGCGCTGCTGCGCTTCTTCAAGCGCAGAGCGCTGGCGGTCGCATGAAGCGCATTGCCCTCCTGGTCTTCGCGGCTGTCCCGGCCATGGCGATGGCTCTTCCGGTCTACGCCGATGGGGGTGACAGCGCGACGCTTTCGCGGGATTCGGCGCTCATCGGGCAGCAGGTCGTGCTGACGCTGGTTGTCGTCACGCCGCATGGGGCCACGGTAGACGTCGATCCCGGGGCGGAGTCCTGGAATGGGATCGATGTCGTGCGGATCGATTCACAGATCGCGCGCGATACGGGGGCACAGACCGTCCACACCCTGACAGTGACCGTCGCCCCCTTCGTGACTGGCAACACCGCATTCACGCCAGCCGTGCTCGTGACGGCCGATGCGGTGTCGACGCCGCGCCTGCTCCCGCCGGTCCAGCTCAGCGTGGCGGCAACGTTGGGGCCCAACGACAGGCTGGAGTTATCGCCGCTCCCTGCGCCGCAGGGGATCGGTGGGGCGGAGTCGCCGCTGCTGAGGCCGGGGATCGTGGGCGCGGCGCTGGTGGGAGTGCTGCTCGTTGCGGCCGGAGGATTCTTTGGCGGCCGAGCCGTTGTCCGCCGGCTGCAACGCAAAGCCCTGCCGATCCCCGTGCCGCTGCCGGTGCCGGACCTGCGGGGAGCGGCAGCCCTGATGGAGGCAGACCCCGTGGCCGCGTATCGCACGCTCGCGTCGTCGGTCCGAGCGGTGATCTCTCAGCGTTATGGGCTTGCCGCCTATGCGCTGACGACCGGGGAGCTACAGGGACGGATGGAGGCTGGCGGTATCGATCGGTGGCAGGCGCGGCTCGTTGGCGGGCTCTTGCAGGAATGCGATGCGGTTGTCTACGCGGGCTACCGGCCCGCCGGCGAACGACGAATGGCCGACCTGAACATGGCCCGTGAAATTGTCGAGGCGGCCGGCTGATGCACTTCGCGAGCCCCTACCTGCTCGCGATTGCGCTCCTGGCCGTGCCGGTCGCGTACCTGGGCTGGCGCCGGAAGCGGTTCGCCTACGCCGTGTCCTCGGCGGTCGCGCTCATGGGGCTCCGACCAACGATGCGTGTGCGCCTCGCCCGGCTCCTTCCGGCGCTCCGGGTTCTCGCGGTCGTGTTTTTCGCGGTGGGAATCGCTCGTCCGCGAGTCGGACAGGCGAACGCGGTTGTGCCGGAACAGGGCATCGATATTGTCCTCGCGATCGATATCTCCGGCTCGATGAAGGCCAACCAATTCGGTCAGGGTCAGACGCGGCTGGTGGCGGCGAAGGACGTCGTCCGGAGCTTCATCAAAGGGAGACAGAACGACCGCATCGGCGTGGTGGTCTTCCAGAAGGATGCGCTGGCGCTCTCGCCGCCGACGCTCGACTACCAGGCCCTCGACTCGATCGTCGCGAAGCTTGATACGGGGCTCTTGCCGGATGGCACCGGCATCGGGATGGGGCTCTCTACGGCAGTCGACATGTTGCGACAGTCCAGTGCCGCGAGCCGGGTTGTGATCCTGCTGACTGATGGGGAGCAGAACGCGCCATCGATTTCACCACTGGATGCGGCGCAACTCGCCAAAGCGCTGGGCATCCGCGTCTACACGATCGGGGTCCAGTCACCCCAGTCGGCGACAGGGGGAGGCGACACGCCCAACGAGCAGACGTTGCAGGCGACGGCCGACGCAACCGGTGGGCAGTATTACCCGGCGGACAATCCGAAGGCGCTCGCGGACGTGTACACGTCGATCGGCAACCTTGAAACGAGCCACATTGGGCGCGAGCGGTTCGAGCAGTTCAACGAACTGGGGCCGTGGCTCGTTGGGGCGGCGGCCGTCCTGCTGATGGTCGAGATCGCGTTGCGCGGGACCTGGCTGCGGAGGTCGCCAGCATGAGCGCGATCAGCTTCGCGCGACCGTTTCTGCTCGCCGGGCTCGCGCCTGTCGTGCTGGCCTACGCCCTCTGGTGTGCCGGTTCAATCCGGAGCTATCGCCGCGCGCGGGCGATTTCGCGCGAAGACGGGGGAGGCCCGTGCTTCCTCATGGCGGGATTGATGGCTCTGGCGGCGGCTCTCGGCGTGGTCGCGGCGGCACAGCCCCGGTGGGGAACGGAACTCTCGGCGATCCCGAGACGGAGCGCTGAGGTGGTCTTCGTGGTCGACGTGTCGCGCAGTATGGATGCCCAGGACGTTGCCCCGAGCCGGCTCCAGGCGGCGGAGAAGGCGGTTTCGAGCGCGATCGAGCAGCTGCCCGGCGATCGGTTCGGGCTCGTCATCTTTGCGGGGAGCGCGCGGCTGCGGTTCCCGATGACCTCTGACCGAACTGCGGCGACCCAGGTGGTTGGCTCGCTGGAGACAGGCACGGTCCTGGTCGAGCCGGGTACTAATGTCAGTTCCGGGGTCGACGTAGCGATGGGAGCTTTCGACAGCGGCGAAAGCGGTGGGCGGCTGATCGTCCTCGTCAGTGACGGCGAGGACCAGTCGACGGACGCCGCCTCAGCTGCCGCGCAGGTCCACGATGCGGGTATCGACCTGATCGTGGCCGGTGTCGGGACATCGGCCGGGGTGACAATCCCGGTCTACGACCCGGCGAAGAAGACGACTGCTCCCAAGCCGGGCAGCGACGGCAATCCCATCGTGACGAAGCTGGACGAGCCGTTCCTCCGCGCTCTCGCGGCTGCTGCGGGTGGGAGATACGTCGGCAGCGACCTCGCCGGGCTGCCAGGCGCGGTCGAAGGACGCGTCGCGTCGCTGCGCCAAAAGACCGTCAGTGACCAGCCGACGAACGTACCGGTCGAGAGGTTCCAGTGGTTCGCGTCAGCCGCGCTGGTCCTCCTGGTCGTCGCATCGGTGGGCGAGCAGCTGCCATCGGTTCGGACGCGGACGGTGCTCGGCCTGGCGGGGGCAACGTTCGCCGGGATCCTGTTCACGGGCTGCGCAACGCAGGCGCACGACCTCAACCAGCAGGGGCTGGAGGCGTTTCAGCGGGGCGACTATGCCACTGCAGTCACCGACTTCAGCGCCGCGCGGGACCAGGAGCCGGACTCTGTTGCGCTATCGCTGAACCTCGCGACGGCACTGGACCGGGTGGGGCGCTTCGACGAAGCGGTGACTGCTGCGCAGCGTCTGCTGACGCTGCCCGACCCGAAGACAAGGGCGCTCGCCTACGCGAGCATCGGGCATCACGAGTTCGCAGCGGGGAACCTGGCGGATGCGCTCGATGCGTTTCAGAGTGCGCTCCTGGAGAACCCCGACGATAGCGCGAGCCGCCACGACTATGAGGTGGTTCTCAGGCTGTTGCCGCCGCCCACAGAGCAACCGGGTCAGCAACCCCAGCAGGCGCCGGGCGGGCAAGCTACGCCGGGACAGGGCACTCCACAGGGCGGGCAGCCCGGTCCTGACCAGACGCCTACGCCCGGCAGCGGCCCCGGGGTTCCCGGTGTTTCCCAGGGGAACCAGGGCGGGACGGCGGCGCCCGGGCAGACGGTAACACCTGATGCCCTCAACCAGCAGATCGCGCAACTCGACAGCCAGGTGAACGGCATTCTCCATGCATCGGGAGACAACCCGGATGCGGCCCAGGCGGCACAGATCCTGCAGATCCTCGCTGAGCGGAACCGGATTGCGGCTCAGCGGGACGCCCTCAACGGTGGGGTCGGGAACCCGAACGACTATTAGCCCTTGGCCAGCCCTCCGGTGAGCCGGCATGGGGAGATAGGCCAGCGCGCGTTCCGCAAAGAGAGAGGGCGCCCAACCGGGCGCCCTCTTGAAGTCATCTGGTGCGGTCTACTTCTTGACCGGGACCCGGACCTGCTTCGGGGATGACCGCGGGGCGGGTGGCCGGTTGCCACCTGCGGTTCCCTGCTTACCGAT
>DATCGT010000311.1:0-2928 GCA_036508775.1 Tepidiformaceae bacterium
GGGGGTGATGGGGAGCGAGTCGGTGAAGACGATCTCGCGAACATCGGCATCACGGAGGCGCTGGATCGCCGGGCCGCTGAGGACGGCGTGATAGCCGGCGATGATAACGTCGCCGCAGCCGCGAGAGCGCAGAGCGCTGACCGCTTCGGCCATCGTGCCCGCGGTGTCGATCTCGTCGTCGAGGAGGAGGGCGTTCTTGCCCTCGACGTCACCGATGACGTTCATCGCCTCGGTCTTGCCACTGTTTCCCAGGCGCCGCTTCTCGATGATGGCGAGCGGCGTGCCCAGGCGGACGGCCATGTCGCGGGCGCGCTTTTCGTCGCCGACATCGGGGGCGACGACGACGTAGTTGTCGAGCTTCTCATGGTTGAAGTGGGCACTCAGGGGGTAGAGGGCGTTGAGTTCGTCGACCGGGATGTTGAAGAAGCCCTGGATCTGCCCGGCGTGGAGGTTCATCGTCAGAACGCGGTCGGCGCCGGCTGTCTCAAGGAGATTCGCGACGAGGCGGGCGCTGATAGGTACGCGAGGCTGGTCCTTCTTGTCGCTGCGCCCGTAGGCAAAATAGGGAATGACGGCGGTGATACGGCCGGCCGAAGCGCGCTTGGCGGCGTCGATCATGATGAGGAGTTCCATGATCGAGGTGTTCACCGGCGAGGAGAACGGCTGGACCAGGTAGACATCGCGCATGCGGATGTTTTCCTGGTACTGGACGAAGATGTTTTCGTTGCTGAATTCGAAGACGTCGACCTGGCCGGGCTGGCGGTCGAGACGGGCGCAAATGGCGGTGGTGAGTTCGGGGTGGGCTCTTCCGGAGAAGATCGCGAGGTCGGTATACACGGGGCGTCTCAGCTCCAGCTAACGGGTCCGGGGGTGACCGGAACATAGCATGAGGGGGCGCGAGGAGCGAGACGCACGGCCGGCCCGTGTTCGGAGTCCGTGCGGCGTGGCGGCAGGGCGTAGAATCGCCGCGTGGAGCGGCATCTTAAGGCAGCGGGCAAGATCGTTCTCTGGGTGATCGCGGCAGGGCTCACCTTCGCTTGCTGCGCCCTGATTGTGCTCGGGGCGGCGGCGTGCACGAAGGGGACGTCAGAGACCCCCGCCCGTGGGGCTATCGGGAATGCATGGGAGGCGGGCTGGGAAGTTACCAGCTTCGCTGCCGATTACGTCGTCGACTCCCAGGGCCGCGTTCATGCCACGGAGCAGATCGCGGTCGACTTTCACGACGTCCCCAAACATGGGATCTACCGGAACTTCTCGTGGCGCATCGATTGCCAGCCTCCGCGCATTCAGACCGAGGCTGTGGTGTCGGCCTGCCCGTCGGGGAAGTTGCGCACCTACGACATCGCGATCGAAGGCGTGACGTCCGCTGGAGGCGTGCCGTCGGGGTATACGACATCGAGGATCGGCGATACCGAGCAGGTGAAGATCGGCGATGCCAACGCGGTCGTCACGGGGAAGCAGACGTATGTCATCCGCTACACGGTGGCCGGTGCGTTGGACGCCTACGCGAGCCACGACGAGCTGTACTGGAATGTGAGTGGCAGCTGGCCGGTGCCGATCCTGGCCTTCTCATCGAAAGTCACGCTCCCATCGGGTTCGTTCCAGGACGCAAAGTGCTTCGAGGGGACTCCCTTAACGAGCTCGCCGTGCCCGGCATCGCAGGCATCGGCTATCGCCACGTTCACCTCAGTGGGCGCACTCGACCGCGGTGACCAGGTCACCATCCTCGCGACCTTCCCGCCCGGCATCGTACCGGTCGGAGCGCCCCATCTCTGGCAACCATCGAGCTACCGCGACTTCAATCACCTCAACCTCGTCGAACTGGGCGGGACCGTGGTGGTCGGGGTGCTGGCCGCCCTGGCGCTCGTACTGCTCTGGTGGGAAGCAGGGCGGGACCGTGCGTACAAGACGCTCTACTACCTGACCGGGGACCCACGTGAGGGACGCCGACCCCTGTTTGGTGGCCCGCCAATCGTGGTCGAATTCACGCCGCCGGATGGGCTTCGGCCCGGCGAAATGGGGATGCTGCTGGACGAGCGGGCAGACACGCTCGACGTAACGGCAACGACTATCGACCTGGCGGTCCGGGGGTACCTTCGGATCGAAGAGGTGGATCCCGCCAGTTCAGCGGCGAAGGGGAAGGACTGGCGGCTTATACGGCTGAAGAAGGCCGACGAGGCGTTGTTGCCGTATGAACGCAGGCTCCTCAATGGGCTGTTCGAGGATGAAGACGAGCGGAAGTCAGTCCTGCTTTCCGAACTGAGATATCACTTCGCGGAGAGCATGGAGGAAGTGCAGGACAAGCTGTATAAGGACGCCGCGGCGCGTGGGTGGTTCGCACGCGACCCCCGCGTTGCGAAGGCGGGCTGGGAAGGGAAGGCCCTTCTCGTTGCCGCCGCGGGGCTGGTGCTGTGCTACGCGGCCGGGTACTTCTCCGGGCTCGCCCTCGTGCCGACCGCAGTTCCCGTTGCCGGGCTAGCGCTCATGCCGCTGGCGTACACGATGTCGAGACGGACGGCGACCGGGAGCGAGGCGCTGCGGCGCGTGCTCGGTTTCCGGCTCTACATCGATACTGCCGAGACGCGGCGGCAGGAGTTCAACGAGAAGGCGAACATTTTCGTCAGCTACCTGCCATATGCCATCGTTTTCGGGAGTGTGACCAAATGGGCCAGGGCGTTCGACGGGCTTGACGCCCAGGTCCGGGAATCCATCGACTGGTATGCCGGCAGTGACCTCTCTGCGTTTCGCGTGGCCGGCTTCTCGGTCGCCCTGCAGGGAATGGCCTCCGGAATCGGCTACAGCCTCTCGGCGCCGACCATGCCCACGGCGGTCGGGGGCGGCTTCAGCAGCAGCGGCCCCGGGGGGTTCGGCGGATTCGGCGGCGGTGGGTTTGGCGGAGGGGGATTTGGTGGCGGTGGGTTCGCGGGC
>DATCGT010000312.1:0-5660 GCA_036508775.1 Tepidiformaceae bacterium
TGAGAACGCGATCCGCGACCTGAAATATGGTGTCGGTTTAAACCACCTGCCCTCGGGGAAATTTGGCGCCAACGGGGCCTGGCTGGCGGTCCAGGTGATCGCCCACAACCTCGCCCGCTGGACGGCGCGCATCGGCCTCGGGGAGGGGATCGTAACGACGAAGACCCTCCGCCATCGGCTGTTCAGCGTTCCTGGGCGGCTTACCCGCTCGGCCCGCGTCGTCACTGTCCACATGCCCGTTCGCTGGCCATGGGCTGTTCACTTCACCGCCGCCCTGGCGACGCTGCGGGCAATCCCGCCTCCGGCCTGACGCCACCAGCCCCTTGATATCGCCGCCTACGCCTGGCAGCAGCATGCCCGCGACTCAGCTCGTCAGCACCGGTCAGCCCTCAATCCGCCCTCAATCGGCCATTCTGGTCGTCACCGCCCGCCAGAATGGCGAATTTGGCACCCATTCCCCGTCACGACCGCTCGCTCAGACGAAAGAACGCCCGTTCCACCCCTCAGGGACCGCACTCCGCAGCCCATCGGTGGATTCGGGCTTAGGCGCGCCGCCTGCCGTTCTCGCGATTGATCCGGGCGATGTCCGCCTCTTCGGCGAGGACGATGACGATGTCCCCCTCGTTCAGCCGTGTATCCGGCTTCGGTCCCACCGCCAGGACGCCCGCTCTGTTCCGAATCCCGAGCACAGTGGCATTGTGTGCGCCATCGATCAGGGTGCCGGAGAGCGAACCGGCTAACCCGGTCGACTGGTCGACCTGGAACTCCGTCAGCAGCAGGTCCCCGTGGCGGCCGCTCGCGATCGTGTCCATGAAATCCGCGGCCAGCGGTTGCAGCGCGGACAGCACCATGCGGCGCCCGCCCATGCTATAGAGGGAAAGGATGCGGTCTGCCCCGGCCAGCCGGAGCTTCTCCTCGTTGTTGGGATCGGATACCCGGCCCACGATGAAACATTTCGAGTTGATCGCTCTCGCGGTGAGCGTGATGTAGGTGTTGTTGGCGTCGGAATCGCTGGCCGCCAGCAGACTGTGGGCGTCGCGGAGCCCGGCTTGCAGCAGCACCTCCTCCTGCGTGGCATCGCCGACGACGACTAGGTAGCCCGCGGCACGGCGAAGGCTGCAACTTCCTGCGTCCGCTCGATGATCACGAATGGAACTTCGCGTTCCTTGAGTTCGCGTGCGATTTCGTGGCCGACGCGCCCGAAGCCACAGAGGACGTAGTGATCGCGCAGATGTTCGATTTCCAACTCCATCCTCCTGATATAGAACCGGCCACGGAGGTCGCCCTCGAGCGCCTCTTCGACCAGGAGCGTGAGTGTATAGAGGACCGTCCCGACGCCGAACAGGATGAGAAAGATCGTGAACAACTTTTCGGCCGTGCCGAAATCCTTCAGTTCGCGGAATCCGACGGTGCTCAGCGTCGTGACGGTCTGGTAGAGGGCGTCAACGAACGACATCCCGGAGAGCAACATGTAGCCGACAGTCCCGATCGTCATCGCCAGCACGAACAGGCTGAGCGCGGTCCCCAGGCGCCGGCTTACGGGTAGCGAACGAATCAGGTCGCGGTGCATGCGCCCTCGATTATAGGTAGGATGTGCCAGGTCGCTCGCGGAACGCCGCGGACCATCACCTGACCAGGGGATTCACGGGATGTGCGCATCTCTATTGTCGGATGGTCGAGGTCGTTCGGTTATGCCGGGAAGATGGCCCTTGAGGAGGGCAGAGCCTGGTCGACCGCTAGCGGGGGTCGGACTGGCTGGCCGGTTCGTCCGCACTGGCCGAGGTGACCGGGATGAGGTAGTCCGCCGCGACCCACCCGGCACCGTACGGGGTGACCACACTCGCCCAGGTGCGCCCGCTGCCCTGTGGCTGGTCACCGGTGAGAGCCAGGGTGGTCCCGTCAGGCATGCAGGCGATGATCGTCCCGGATGTGTCGGCGATGTCGCGGAGGTTCAGGCAGTCATTGGGTGTCGCCACGGTCGCGGGCTGCTGCTGTCCGAAGCCAGGCGCGCTAACCGTCGGAGCGGCCGGGGCTGTCGCGGCAGTGCCGCCCCCGGGGAAGCGATAAATATGGAACGAAAGGCCCTTCATGGCCGACTGGCTGATCGGGGCGAAGCCCTCGCGGATCCGCACGATGCCGTCGAACTCGGAGTTCGAATCGATGACCGTGAACACGTTCTCGGACGTACGGGTCAGGATAATCGCCGTGTGAAGGCCCGGGTAGTCGGCCCATGCCGCGGTGTTGCTGTCATCAGTGAACTGGATCACATCCCCGACCTGCGCGTCGGCGAGGGAGACCTCGATCGCTCCGCCGTCGAAGAACGCCTGGCGGTAGTCAAAGGACATCTGCTCGCCGGTGGCTTCGCGTACCACTCGCTTCACGAACCCCCAGCACTCACCCTGGTATGAACCCTCGTACTTGAGAGCCGTAGCGGCCACGTTGGGGTTGGGGTTGAGAGACGGCTGCGCCGCCGCCGCATGCCCGATCGGCCGCGAAATGACGACAAGCGTCAGCAGGAGTGCGGCGATCAATGCGGGCCATCGTGAGCGACTCGTCATAGGACTCCTTGGGGCGGTCTTTCAACCGGCAACTTCGGCACCGTACCCCGGGATAGCGATAAGGAAAACCTTCGAAAGAGAGAATTAGAAGCTTTCGTGTGACTTTTCCATGACGATCCGTGGCACGTATCGCCGTGTCGGAAGACCGCCTAGGGGAGGGCTGTGGTCACGCTCGGCAGTGTCTGGGGCACGTGGAACGCGTGGACGGAGAGCCACGGCATCTGCTTCACGGCGTTTCCCGGCACGTACTTTGTGTTGAGTGTCACCATGCCGTCCCATTCCGCGTTGGCCTCGACGACGGTGAACGAACCATCGTGGTGGTTCTCGATCACGATGGAAGTGTGCATGCCCGGATAGTCCGCATCCCAGGTTGTGTACCTGTTGTCGAGGACCTCGATGATATCCCCGGCCCCGGCCTCGTCCACTGGAATTTCGTAGCCGCCAGCGCGTTGGAAACCCTTGACGTAGTCGGTTCCGACCGTGCGCCCGGTAGCTTCATGGACAACGTCCTGCATGAAGACCCAGCACTCGCCGCCGTAAGTACCAACGTGGCTCAGGGCTACCGTCGCGATGGAAAACTGCGGGCCAAGCACGGTCGGCGGGAGCTTATCCGGGCCGATTGTCTCGGGTCCGCCGGTGGAGGCTGCCTGGACGGTGGGTTCCGCATCAGCGGCAGAAGGTACGAGTACCGGTGCTGCTGATGCGTCTGAAGGCGTCTCCACAACGGGTGTTGGCCCCGGCAAGGAGGGGCCTATCGTGGTGTAGTTAGGCTCAACGGGGCCTACGAATGCGGCCTCGGGGCTGGGAACCGCAACCATCGGAGGGGGGGCGGCATGGGCGTGACCGGGCCGGGTGTTCGCGTACACGCTTGAGCCAGAAATGAAGAGGACGGCAACTACGGCGACAAATAAAGGCGCCAGGGCCATCCGATGCTGGGAGATTGGCATCGTGAGTCCTGTGTAATGTTCCTAACAGAAGCAAAAAACATAACGGAGAAGTTTCGTTAGGACAACCCTACTATCGGCACGGACCACGGATTGTCGTACATCGTGTAAGCCCCCCCACGTCCCTTAGGAACGCCTGTCACTCCTGGCACCATCGCGGCGGATTGGTGCCAGGAATGGATTCTGGGCCCTCTTTGCAGCTGCTGTGGATAGGTCGCGTTCAGGCGGCGGCAGCGACAGCGGCGGCACGATCAGTACGCGGCTTACCGATGCTCTGCTACGCTGTCGCCAACTTCGCCTGGAGTAGCCCGTGTCGCTCAGGTTGTATTCATCGCTCGGTGGCAAGAAGCGCGAATTCCAGTCGCTAGAACCCGGCAAAGTTCGCATGTACGTCTGCGGGGTCACTCCCTATGACGTGACCCACCTGGGCCACGCGTTCTCGTATGTCCAGTTCGACACGCTGCGGCGGTATCTCACCTGGTCGGGCTACGAGGTCAAGTACGTCCAGAACCTCACGGACATCGACGACGACATGATTATGGTTTCGAAGCGGCAGGGCGGGCGGCCGATCGCCGAGATCCGCGACGAGAACGATGCGATTCTGCGTCACGATCTCGACCGCCTGAATGTCCTCAGGCCGAGTGCCTATCCATTCGCGACTCAGCACATCGCGGAAGTGATCGCCACCACCGAACAGATCATCGCCAACGGTTGCGGGTACGTGGTCGATGGCGATGTTTTCTTCGAGGCCGCGAAGTTTGCCGGCTACGGACGCATGAACGGCGTGACTCTCGAGGAGTTGGCCACGCGCGAAAATCCCGAGTCGAAGCGGGAATATAAGAAGCGGGGCCCGCTCGATTTCCTCCTCTGGCAGCAGGTCGACCCGGGCGATCCGAACTGGCCCAGCCCGTGGGGTCCCGGCCGCCCTGGCTGGAGTATCGAGTGCACGGCGATGTCGACCACTCACCTGGGGAATCAGATCGATATCCACGGCGGCGGTCTCGACCTGATCTATCCACACCATGAAAACGAAATCGCCCAGGCGGAAGTGGCGACCGGGGTCTCGCCCTTCTGCGGCTGGTGGATGCACAACGGGATGGTGCGCCTCGATGGCGTGAAGATGAGCAAGTCGCTCGGCAATCTGGTGCTCGCGCGCGACCTCCTGGCGCAGGGATGTGAGCCCGACCATCTGCGGCTTTATCTCCTCTCGGAGCACTACCGGGCCAGCGCGGACTACACGGCGGATGCGCTGTCCGCACTCGCGGATCGCTACAAGCGGCTGAAGGCTGCCGCTGCCGCCACTGGGTCAGGCGCCGAAGGTGAAGATGTTGTCCTGCGAGCCCAGTTCAAGGCCATCATGGACGACGACATGGACACGCCGTCGGCGCTCTATGTGTTGGACCGGGCCGCCCAGCGTGTGCTGGATGGGTCGGCCCGCGCTGGCGAGGCCCTTACACTGCGACGGTGCCTTGGAGTGCTCGGCTTCGCGTTCGCTGGTGCACGAGGTCCGGAGACTGGCGACTTCAACCCCTGAACGCCAGTCCGGCAGGGATAGCTCCCCCATGCCGTCGCGCAAACGCTGGAGCGTCGCATGGAGGGGGAAGTCGTCTCGCTGATGGCGAAGACTGCGAGGTCAGGGCGGGGCTTCGCCGACTGGAGCCAGAACGATCAGCACAAGACGACCATTGCGGTGTATTCGCTCGGAGCCCGCGAACAACCGACGGTCTCGACGCCACTCGCGTGAGAAGAACTGGAGGCTGCGGTGAAGTCCCGCGGCCGGGATCGGTTGGTCTTTACGGCCCCGGTCGTGCTGGAACGGGTCAAGGCGCTCGGTGACCTGTTCGCGCCGGCGAATGCCCTGGAGCAGACGCTGCCGGTGCTCTGACCCGGCTTGCCCGTGGTGAAGGTCGCCCGTACGATCGGCGAGTTGGTCAGACCGCGCGGCCCCGTGGTGTAGCGGCCTAACATGCCACCCTGTCAAGGTGGAGATCGGCAGTTCGAATCTGCTCGGGGTCGCCAATCACAAAACCCGACTGTTCCGCCGGATTCTGCGACGGTCTGGAACAGCGGTGCGAAGCTGTCGGCAGGCCGTATTCCGGTAACGTCTCCTCGACGTACATCGATTCTAACATCCGCCAACATGATCCGAACCGCCTCG
>DATCGT010000313.1:0-18992 GCA_036508775.1 Tepidiformaceae bacterium
GATGGTGTGGCGATCATGACCTTTGAGCAGGATGCCCCGGCGCCGGTAGGCGAACGCATCGCCGCAGTTCTGCGCGCGACCGGTGCCCTCGGTTAGCCAGACACTTTCCCGTTCCCGAACGCTCCCCCACGGGCTTTGACAGTTTGGCAACGACTCCATCGTCCGATTCGACTACGGTGAATGCAGACACCTCAACGAGGAGCATCCAGGTGAAACGCATCCCACGCACAGCTCTAGTCGCCGCCGGGCTGGTCGCGATGGCCAGCATAGTGGGTGGCGGCATCGTCTTCGCCCAGACGAGCGGTTCGTCCTCACCGCTGGGCAACGTCGCGGCTCTGACGGCCCAGGCCGGCCCCGGTTCGAACGAATCTGTCTACATTGCCCAACTCGCTGCCAATCTCCACCTCGATGTCCCGACAGTGCAGGCTGCTATCTCCACCACGAACCTCAGTGTCCTGAACAGTGCGGTCGCCGCCGGGAAGATCACGCAGGCCCAGGCCGACAAGATCCAGGCCGCCCTCGGAGCTGGCAACGGCTTCTTCTTCGGGAGCCAGGGCCCCAAGAACCCGGGCACCCCGGGAATCACTGGCCGCGGTGGCTTCTTCGGGACGATCGGCGACGTGGAAGGCTCGGTAGCAACCTTCCTGAAAATCACTCCTGCCCAGCTCAAGACTGAACTCCAGGGCGGCGAGTCGCTCGCTGACGTTGCAACCGCGCACGGCCAGAACCGCGATTCGCTGAAGTCATTCCTCACGACGCAGGTGACCACTGAGATCGGCAAGGCAGTGACAGATGGCAAGCTCTTGCCGCCGCAGGCTGATCTGATCAAGAGCACGCTCTCGAGCCACCTCGACCAGATTATCGATGCCAAACCGGGCTCGATGATGCCGCAGTTGCCACAGCGTTCATCCGGGAGTGGCACGGCACCAGCCAACCCCGGGTCGCCGAGGGGTGGCTCGCGTCAGCCCTCCGGGACCACGCCATCGGGGCTCAACTAGCCTCATCGCAAGTAGGTGCCAGGGGTGAAAGCGGCAGCGCTTTTCACCCCTGGCATGCACTACAGTTGGGATATGAGTCCACGTGCCATGAGCGATGAAACGATCCTTGTTGCCGACGATGATCCACACATTGTTGAACTCGTAAGCCTGTATCTTCGCCGTGCCGGCTATTCGATCGAGACGGCGTACGACGGCGATCAGGCACTGCGCAAGGTCAGCGAACTGCAACCGTCACTCATCGTGCTCGACATCATGATGCCGGGGGCTGACGGGCTGCAGGTCTGCCGCACCCTTCGTCGGCGTGGCAACATCCCGATTCTGCTACTCACGGCGCGCTCCAGTGACATCGACAAGATCGCCGGCCTTCGTTTCGGGGCCGATGACTACGTAACCAAACCATTCAACCCCGATGAACTCGTCGCCCGGGTCGAAGCAATCCTTCGACGTGCCAACAACGGCGCCGCCAATCCGCAACAGGAAGAGATTGTGGTCGGCGACCTCACGATCGACACGGCTGCCCGCTCGGCTGCCCTCTCCGGGGTTGAGTTGCCGCTGACCCCCAAGGAGTTCGACCTTCTCTCGGTCTTCGCCCGCTTCCCGGGCGTGGCGCTCGACCGCGAACAGCTTCTCGACCTCGTCTGGGGAACCTCGTTCTACGCGATCCGGACCGTCGACGTTCATGTCGCCCGGTTGCGCGAGAAGCTTTCGGCGACGCCGATTCGGATTGAGACAGTCTGGGGGAGCGGCTACCGGCTGGCCGTTGGGGCCTGACGATGCGGTTCCTCGTCAACCTGCAGGCGAAGCTGATCGCGGCGTTCGTCGTGGTTGTCGTGGTGGCCCTCGCGCTCTCGGCCGGTGCCTTTCTCATCCTGCGCCATAATGACCAGGAGACCCGCGCGCTCGACAAGGTAGTCGCTGCGTCACCCGCGATCTTCGGTGAGTTCAGCGTTCGGGCTCTACGAAACGATACCGACGTCCCCCTGCAGACCTTCGTCGAGCGGGAAGCCAGCAGCTACGGTGTCCGAATCCTTCTGCTCGATTCGAATGGCATCGTGGCTGAGGACAGCAGTGGAAGCCTGGAAGGCAAGCAGATCACCATTCCGTCCCCGGCGACTCCATCATCGTCGGTTGCCTCGCCGGTCCCTGGTGGTTCCCCCGTTCCCGGCGGTGGCCCCGGGCTTCAGCGGCCGCCGGGGCGTTCGTATTTCTCCTGGAAGCCACAGGCGGGCACCCCGGGCGAGGGCCTGATCCTGCTGACCTCCAACCTGCCGACGGTGCGTCTTGCCGGCACGAATCGGCAGGGACTCCTGTTGCGCGGGACAGACAACTACACACTCATCCTTGGCGTGCCCGAGGAGACCATCACGCGCGCGTGGCTGGGGCTGTTACCCGGGCTCGGTATTGCCGCGGTATTCGCGCTGCCCGTCGCGGTGCTCCTCGCGATCTTCATCGCGCGCTACATCACCCGTCCGATCCACCAGCTGACGCTGGCCTCGCAACGCATGGCGGAGGGAGCCTTCGACATCGAAGTCTCGACGAAGCGGTCCGACGAAGTCGGCCAGCTGGCTCGCGCTTTCGTGACGATGGCGGAGCGCGTCGGAGGTACCCAGCGGCAGATGCGTACCCTGGTCGCTGACGTCTCGCACGATCTCAAGACGCCGCTCACCTCCATCTTCGGGTTCGCGCGCGCTCTGCACAGCGGCAAGGCTGCTGATGACGCCGAGGTTCAGCGGATGGGTGCGGTCATCGAAGAAGAAGCATCTCGCCTGTCTTCACGCCTGAATGATCTCCTCTACCTCTCGGAAATTGAGTCCGGCCAGGCGCTCCTGGATACCGACCAGCTCGATCTTGGGAGGCTCGTGCAATCAGTCGAAACCCGCGTCCTGGCAAACGGGCTCCGTCCGGGCGTCGAACTGTCCGTCTCATGCCCGGCAGGGGTCGAAGTGTCCGCGGATGCCGCGAAGCTCGAACGAGCGATTGAGAACCTGCTCGATAACGCCCGTAAGTTCACACCTGAAGGCGGTCATCTCAGTATCCGGACGTGGCGGGAAACGGGCCCCAGGGGGCAGGCGTGTGTCGAGGTCGCCAACTCGGCTCCCGAGGTAGACCCTGCCGAGCTGCCGCGCCTTTTTGAGCGTTTCTACAGGCGTGATCGCTCGCGGACCGATCGCACCTCGGGGTCTGGGCTCGGTCTGCCGATCGCCCGTGACATCATCGTTCTCCACGGCGGGACGCTCGACGCCAATGTTCGGGACGGGCTCCTGGTGTTCACGGTCCGCTTGCCGGCCGCCGCGTCCGACTAATCCCCGTACCCCGCCGCGCGCAGACGCCGCCAGACTTCCCCGCTGCGAGCATATCGGTCCATCAGGTACGGATAGACGGCAGGCGTCCGAAACAGGACTTCCATGCAGGCCTGCGCAAGGTAGCTGTCGATGAGGATCGGATGCTCATCCGGGTTCACGACATCGACCTGGAGTGTCGGGTCGTAGCCACCCGGGGCCGCGGGCATGTCCGCGGCAGGGCTGGTCAGGATGGATTTTTCCGCGAGCGACTGCATCGTCATCCGTAGAGCTGCCCGGAACTCCGGGGATACGGCCAGGCCGTCACTGCGGAGGTGAATGCCCGGTTGGCCTTCTTGCTGCAACCCCGCCACGACCGCGGTGACGTGGTCGAGCCGGAACGTGTCATCCGCCGACCGCGACGGCGGCAGCCCCACGCAAAGCACCCCCAGGAGGGCCACCTCCAGCGGCTCCAGGTCGGCGGGCTCATAAACCATGGTCCGAGCCTACAACCCGCACTGTGCCCATGTCAGGTGGGTGGTCGCTCCGATGCTGGTGGAGAACACCTCCGGCACTTACCGTTGACGCGTGTCATTTCCCCCTTCCGAAGACCTGGATTCTCTGCTTCGGTTCGCGATAGAGCTGGCCCTTGAAGCTGGTGCTTTCGTAGCAGCGCGTGCGCGGCGGGATCTCTCGGTGGCGACGAAATCGACGAGCACCGACCTCGTGACCGATGTCGATAAGGCGGTCGAGGCGTTGCTAGTGGAACGCATCCGCACGGCCCGGCCCGGCGAAGAGATCGTTGGAGAAGAGGGGCCCGCGGCGGCGGCCCTGCTCAGGCGCATCGATTCGGGCCAGGGTGCCAGCGACTCAAAAACTTGCTGGTTCATCGACCCAATCGACGGCACGACAAACTTCGTCTACGGCTACCCTGCTTACGCGATCTCTATTGGCGTCCACGTTGATGGCCGGGGCGTGGTCGGCGTCGTGCACAACCTCGCCAGTGGCGAGACCTTCACCGCCGCCGAGGGGCGGGGCGCATTCCTCGACGGCAGCCCCATCCGGGTCAGCGGCGCCGACGAGTTGTCGAAGGTGCTCCTCGGGACGGGCTTCGCCTACGACCCCGAGTATCGCGCTCGTCAGGGCGCAGTCCTTGGGCGCCTCTTGGGCCGCGTCCGCGATGTCCGGAGGTCCGGTTCAGCGGCGCTCGACCTCTGTTCGGTCGCATGCGGTCGCCTCGATGCCTACTACGAACAGCCACTGGCGCCGTGGGACTATGCGGCCGGGGAGGTTATTGTCCGCGAGGCAGGCGGACTGACCGGCAGCATTGGCGGCGGTCCGATCACGCGCGGGTCGGTCCTTGCCGCATCCCCCGCAGTCATGGAGCCGCTGTTGGCGTTGCTCCGTGAGGCCGGAGCTCCCGACACCTGGCCGACGAAAACTCGCGCCTGACGCTACTATTTGCTCACCCGGAGGACCGAATGGCTGTCATTGTCCGTCTCTCTCAGGCGCATCTCGACGCGATGATCGCCCACGCCCTCGAGGACGCTCCCGTAGAGTGCTGTGGCATGCTCGCGGCGAAAGCCGGCGTCGTCGCTACGGTTCAGCGCGCCCGCAACAAGGAGGCGAGCCCGTACCGCTTCAGCATCGATCCGCTCGAGACGAAGCGAGCCGAAGAAGCGATGGACTGCCGGGGGGAGGAGCTCGTGGGCTTCTACCACTCGCACACCGGCAGCGAGGCCCGTCCCAGCCCCACCGACATCCGCATGATGAGCACGCTGTTCGGGCCGCCGTATGTCCATTTCGTCATCGGTGTTGCGGATCGTGAACGACCCGTGGCCCGCGTGTTCTACATTGAAGACAGCACCGCCACCGAACATGAGTGGGAGGTCGTCGATTGACGGACGACGAGGGTTCACGTCGGCGCCCAGTCTCGCGCCGCTACCGCTACCGCGACATGGTCGTGCGCGGCCGTTCCTTTGTGTGGGGCCAGCGCACCTACCTGATGGCGATCATCAACGTGACGCCGGACTCGTTCAGCGGTGACGGCCTCGGCACTGATACGGCGGCTGCCCTGGCCCTCGCCCGCCGCTTCGAGGACGAAGGCGCCGACATCCTCGACATTGGCGGAGAGTCGACGCGGCCCGGGGCCCTGCCCCTCGATCCCAAAGCCGAGCTGGCTCGCGTTCTGCCTGCTCTCACCGCGATTCGTGCGGCAACCTCACTTCCGATTTCAATCGACAGCACCCACCCGGCCGTCATCGAAGCCGCCCTTGATGCAGGCGCGGATATGGTCAACGACGTTCACGGTCTCCGTGGCGACCCCGGTGTGGCAGTCGCGGTAGCACGCCATAGAGTGCCGCTGGTCGCGATGCACAACCAGAGGGGGGCGAAGTACCACGATGTGGTACGCGACGTGCGTGCGGGTTTCTTTGAAACCTTGAGGCTCGCGCACGAAGCCGGCATCTCCGCCGCGAACATCGTGCTCGACCCGGGATTCGGCTTTGGCTGGACGCCGGAGCAGAATCTCGAGTTGCTCCGGCGCCTGCCGGAATTCCTGGAATTCGAACTCCCCCTCCTGCTCGGCGTTTCCCGGAAATCGACGATAGGCCTGGTCCTCGACGCACCTGCGGCTGAGCGCATCGAGGGGACCGCCGCGGCCGTCGCGCTGAGCATTGCCGGCGGCGCCGACATCGTCCGCGTCCACGACCTCGCGCAGATCCGCAAGGTCGTGCGCGTTGCCGATGCGATCGTGCGCGGGAACTGGCATCCCGAGTGACCCGCGCCGTGCTCGCCCTCGGCTCAAACCTGGGCGACCGCCTGGCCAACCTCCAATCTGCAATCGATCTGCTCGCCGAACGTGGAGTGACCGTCACGGCGGCTTCCTGCGTCTGGGAGACGGAGCCAGTGCCACCGGGGCAGCCGCGCTACCTGAATGCGGTGATCGCCGGTGAGACCGATCTCAGTCCGCGCGACCTGCTCCGGGTCGCAAAAGAGGTGGAACATCTCCTCGGTCGTCGCGAATCACCACGTTGGAGCCCCCGCCCCGCCGACGTCGACATCCTGTTCTACGACGACCTCGTGGTGGATGAGCCCGATCTCCAGGTGCCGCACCTCAGGATTGCAGAAAGAGGTTTCGTCCTCGCTCCGCTGGCAGAGGTAGTTCAAGGGCTCTTGCCCGTCCTTGGGCAGTCCGCGGAGGTGCTACTGGCGGTGGTGGGGACAGTGGGGCTGGAGAGAACCGAGTGGTCGCTGACGTGTCCCGGTGAGTCTGCCGGGCTAGACCCAGGGGTGGTCGTCGAACTTCTCTCCGCCGCTAACCTCGATAAGCCCGGCCCACGCGGCCAGGACGCCGGTGATGCCGAGGACTGATGAAACCGGGAGCATGAGCCAGTTCCTGCGAACTGCTTCCTCGGCGCCGAAGAATGCCACCGCTGCCAGCATGAGGAGCACGATCCCTCGCCAGAGCAGTGCAAACGGAGGCATGACGTAGCGTGGCCCGGGGGCGGCGGGTTCGTGGGGCGCCCCGTGGCCTTCGACGCTCACTGCCGGATCAGTCGCGGAGGTCGGGCGGCAGGAGGTTGGGAATCCCGTCCTCGATGGGGTACGTCTCGGAACAAGCTGCGCAGACGAGCTTACCCTCGATGATCTCGCCGGCCTCTTCCTTGTCGACGGTCAGGACCAGGTCACCTTTGCACATGGGGCAAACAAGGATTTCCATCAGGTCGTGTCGCATGGCCACATCGTACAGCCCCACCGCCGTTGGCTCCTATCCTCCATAACGTCGTTCATTTGAACCTTCGGGAAGAGCGGCGCATCGTTCCTTCGATGCCATCACGTCAAACCAGCACCCGGGGGCCTCACTCGTGAACTGGCTTGATGTTGTCCTCGTGGCATTCATTGGCTTCATTACATGGAGCGGATGGCGGACCGGATTCATTCGCGAGGTGGTTTCCTTCGCCGCGACCGTCCTCGCGATCCCCATCGCGGGTGTCTTCTACAAGCAGATGACCCCGAAGGTGAACCCCATCGTCGACAACCTCGATTTGGCCAGGATGATTTCCTTCGCGGCCATCCTGATCGGAGTGATCGTTGCCGGTCAGGTGGCGGGCCACCTCCTCAAGCGCACCGTTTCCCTGCTGAACCTTGGCGTGGTTGACCGGGCTGCCGGTGCTGGCTTCGGGTTCCTCAAGGCGGTAATCATTTGCCAGGTCGCGCTGGTGGCCCTGGTCGTGTTCCAGAAGCCCGACCTCTCCGATTCCATCAACGGTTCACTCGTGGCGGGCAAGCTCATCGATACGACCCCGGCCATTCTGACCGTGCTTCCTTCAGCATTCGACAATGGCGTGCAGGCCTTCCAGAAGGCCTACGACACCATCAATAGCCTGCCGATCCCAACGCCGACGCCCGCCCCTCACTAGGGCCGTCCGCTCCCTGTCCCGTGTGCACCCCTCCCTGTAGGCTTAGGCCATGTCAGTCGATCAGGCCGCCCTCGATTCCGTCGCCCTGAGCCGTGCCGAATACGATCTCCTCGTCCAGCGTCTCGGCCGCGAACCAAACGAGGTCGAACTCGGGATGTTCGGCTCCCTCTGGAGCGAGCATTGCGGCTACAAGAACAGCAAGCCCCTGCTCCGCCTCTTCCCGACCGGCGGGGACCGCGTCCTCACGAAAGCCGGTGCCGAGAACGCAGGCGCAATCGATATCGGCGACGGCCGCTGCATCGTCATGAAGGTCGAATCCCACAATCACCCGTCCGCCATTGAGCCCCATCAGGGCGCGGCGACGGGTGTGGGCGGGATCGTCCGGGACATCTTCGCCATGGGCGCCTACCCGATCGCTATCCTCGACTCGCTTCGCTTCGGTCTTCCCGAAGACAGCCAGAATCGCTACCTCCTCGAAGGCGTCGTCTCCGGCGTCGGTTCGTATGGGAACTGCCTCGGGATCCCCAACGTGGGAGGCGAGGTCTTCTTCTCTGAGACCTACAACGGGAATCCGCTCGTCAATGCGATGTGCGTTGGGCTGGCTGAGACGAAGAAGCTGCTCAGCGCTCGCGCGACGGGCGTGGGCAATGCCCTCTTGCTGGTCGGCGCTGACACGGGCCGCGACGGCATCCACGGCGCCAGCGGTCTCGCCAGTCGCACCGACCCGGAGGCTCGTTTCGACGAGATGCGCCCGGCGGTGCAGGTCGGCAACCCCTTCCTCGAAAAGCTCCTGATGGAAGCCTGCTACGAGCTCGCCTCCGAGCACGGTGAGTGGATCGTGGGTCTCCAGGACCTTGGTGCCGCCGGTCTCACGAGTTCTGTCGTTGAGTGCTGCGCCAAGGGCCAGTCTGGCGCGTTGTTGGATCTCACGAAGGTCCCTCGTCGCGAGGCTGGAATGACCCCCTACGAGATCATGCTCAGCGAAAGCCAGGAGCGGATGCTGGTCGTTGCGAAGCGGGAGCACGTCTCGGACGTCGCCGCGCTCATGCAGCGCTGGGAACTGCACTGCGAGGAAATCGGCCAGGTCACTGAGGGGGACGAGGTCGTCATCTTCGACAACGGCGTTGAAGTGGCTCGGGTCCCCTACGACCTCGCTACCGACCCGCCCGAGTATCGCCGCCAGGGAGTGAGAGCGCCGGAGCTTCTCCTGGTGAACCAGTTCAACCCGGCGTCCCTGCCTGACCTCCGTCCCGCGGACGCGACCGGCACCCTGCTCAAGATGCTGGCCCGCCCGAACATCGCCAGCAAGCGCGCCGTCTTTCGCCAGTACGACCAGCAGGTCCTGAACAACACGGTGGTCGCCCCCGGGGGCGACGCGGCTGTCCTCCGTATCTGGGGTACCGACCAGGGGATTGCGGTCACGACCGACTGCAACGCTCGCTTCTGCTACCTCGACCCGTACATCGGCGCCGAGATCGCCGTCGCCGAGGCCGCCCGAAACATCGTCTGCACCGGCGCGACTCCCGTTGCTGTTACTGACTGCCTGAACTTCGGCAACCCTGAGAAGCTGGACGTCTACTACCAGCTCTCGTCGGCGGTTCACGGGATCGCAAACGCCTGCACGGTGTTCGCTACCCCGGTTGTGAGTGGCAACGTCAGCCTCTACAACGAGACTTCTGGCCGCCCCATTTACCCCACCCCTGTCATTGGCATGCTGGGCCTCCTCGACGACGTCTCCCGTTCGCTCCAGGCCGGGTTTACCCGACCAGAGGCAACCGTCTGGTTGCTTGGCTCGGACGTCGCCCAGGCTGCGCAGACGTTGTCTGGGAGTGAATACCTCGAAGCCACACATGAGAAGGTCGCCGGCATCCCAAGAGTCGACCTGGAAGCTGAGCTCCGGCTTCAGAAGCTCATGCTGCAACTCAACACTGAGGGCATCCTGCTGAGTGCCCACGACTGCTCTGAGGGCGGGCTGGCAGTGACCCTTGCCGAGAGCGCAATCCTTGGCGACGTTGGTTTCGAAGGCTCCGTTGAGTTGGTCGGCCGCCTCGATGCGGCGCTGTTCGGTGAGGCGCAAGGGCGGATCATTGTCAGCGTCAGGGATGAGGCGGGCAGGGTGGATCGGCTAGCCGCCCTGGCAGCCGAACACGGCGTCCCGCTTGCGTCGTTGGGGCGCACTGTCGCAGGCGGCACCTTCACGCTGGGTCCGGCCACGATGACCGTCGCGGCACTCCGCGAGGCATACGAAACCGCCCTCTAGGGGCGGTCTCATTGAAGTTCCCATGGGTCGGCCCGGGGGCCTGGTTATCTGCGGCTGGCTGCCTGGTCGAGATGTCCCAGGTGCCGCCCGCAGAGCGTGCACATCAAGTGAACAATGGTCTCCGCGGTGGAGCGCTCGGGCTGGAGAAGCGCCTGGCAGGGCACCGCCTTGGCGCAGTTGAAACAGTAGCGTTCGTGCGTCATCGCTGCCTCCTTGCCCCCGCATTCTATCGCCCCTGTCAATAGCTGCTATGGGAGAGACTTACGGTGAATGCGGCCCCGGGACAGGCGCTGGAAAACGGCAGCGGCCCGTCAGCCGATCGCTGTCGCGATCTCGTCATCGTTGAGGTGAGGGCCAACCACGGCACAGTGAAATGACTGCGGCTGCAGGATTCGCCTGCCCACCGCCAGCACCTCATCGACCGTCACGGCATTGATCTGCTGCACCACCGAATCGATGCTTTCGATCTCGCCTTTTGTCAGAAGAAGCTCCCCATGACGCTGGGCGACCGAGTGTGCCGTCTCGTTGGACAGACGGAAACGCCCGATATTGTGGTCCTTCGCTTTACGGAGCTCTTCTTCGGGAACGGGCTCATCGGTCAGGCGCATAGCCTCGTCCATGCACACCTTGATCGTGTCGACCACGTGCTCGCGGTTGACGCCCGCGGAGATGGTGAAGACACCCGCGTCGGCCAGGTACCCGTAGCCCGACCCGACGGAATAAGCCAGCCCGCGCCGTTCCCGTACTTCGCGGAAGAGCCGCGACGACATGCCCGCTCCAAGGACGTCGTTGAAGACGCGGAGCGCGAACCGGTCCGGGTCATCGCGGCCGAAAATCGGCGCACCGAGGTAGAGACTGCACTGGTCGATGTCGCGGCTGTCCGTCTCAACCCGTGGGCCCGTAATGGTCGGGTCGTAGGGGACGATCTCGGGCAGCGGCCCGGCCTTCATGTCGCGGAAAAGGGGTTCTGCCTGCGCGACGACGCGTTCGTGTGAAACGTTCCCGGCCACAGAGAGGACGATGTTCGAGGGCCGGTACCAGGCCGTAATGTGCTCGATGAAGTCATCGCGATGCATCTGGGCGACCAGTTCACCCGTGCCACCAACATCCCAGCCCGGAGGCTGTTCGCCGTAGACCGAGGTCCCAATGAGCCGGCCGGCCCATGCCCCCGGGTTGTCGTGGTTCCGCTTCAGTTCCTGCTGGACGACCGTCGCTTCTCGCACGATCTCCGCTTCTTCCAGCTTCGAATGCAGCAGCATGTCGGCGGCCACGTCGAGCGCGGTTTCGAACCGGTCATAGGGGACGATGTTCCAGTAGCAGGTGAACTCTTTGTTCGTGTAGGCGTTCAGCGTGCCCCCGGCGCCTTCGATCTCCTGGGCGATCATGACCGCATCCGGCCGCCGCTCCGTTCCCTTGAACACCATGTGCTCGAGGAAATGGGTGATGCCGTTGAGACGTTGCGGTTCGGATCGCGAGCCAACACCCACGAACAGGTTGACCGAGACTGCCTGCGTCGACGGCATCGGCGTTGTAACAATGCGCAGCCCATTCGGCAGGGTCGCGATCTCCCAGGTAACTGCCAAGCGTGCCTCCCAGCCCATGGTTCGAGGCCGTATTCTACGGTTCTTCCGCTCTACCGGAAGTGGCAGCTTTTTCTCGGCCGCCAGCGACTCTTTCGCCGGGCTCCTACACTCGTGAGCATGCCGACAATTGAGGGCGTTCACATCGCCCCGAACTGGACCAGCGCGGCGGGTGCGCTTGAGGGAATTCTCGAATTCCTTGGGGCGCCACTCCCGCGCCATGCCATCATGGGCCTGACGGGCCACGCCTGGCACACGTGCCTGGGTACGCGGGAGGGAGTAGTCGCGCTTCCCAGCGGCCCGCACGATCTCGACTGGGAGTCGATGACCGCGAACTACGCCCGTGCGGGATTTACGTGGGAACGGTTCCTTCCCGCGGATGAAGTCGGCGCCAGTCGGACCGCGGCCATCGAATGGGCCGCGGCACGGATCGACTCGGGAATTCCGGTCATCGGTTTCGACTTCCATCTGCACGAGTTCTCGGTCGTTTACGGCTACGACCGGCCGGGAGAGCACTTCTTCGTCGACAACGTGCTGTCGGAGGAAGTAGGCCCCATCGCCCTGTGGCGGGATTGGCCGTCGCCGATTGGGAAAATCGAGTTGTTTGCGCCGGGCGCTCCCGCGGAGATCGACCCTGCCCAGGTGTTGGGCGATGCGATGCATACCGCCCTGGAGTGCTTCGCGGGCCTGGATGGCCCTTCCGATGGCCAGCCCCGCGGGACTGCCGCCCTGGACGTGTGGGCCGAGGCGCTGGAAGGCGACGCTGCCGTCGACCGCGCCGGCAACTCGTATACCCTTGCTGTCTTGCAGGGGGCTCGCCTCGATGGAGCCGATTTCCTCGGCGACCTCGCGGAGGCGATTCCCGACCTCCAGGGGCCCCTTGAGGCAGCCCGACGCGCCCTCGCCGACGAGACGCAGGCGCTCTCCCAGCTCATCACGTTGTTCCCATTTCCCTCGGGTGGGCACGGCAATGTCGCGAACATCGGTCTGCGACGTGCCGCCGCGATGGCGCTGCGCCGCGCGGCTGCACACGAGCGGTCGGCGGTGGCCTCCATCGGGGAAGCCCTCGCGCTGTTTACCGGGGCCGGTTAGTCGCGGGTATCGCGTCCTCGGAGGACAGCCAGCGTCAGTTCTTCGATCGTTGTGAGCGCCGGATTGTCCGCCAGCGCTTCCTCGACCCACCGCCGCGCTTCGGATCGCGGATAGCCGAGCGCCGTGATCGTTTCAATTGCGTCGACGCTGACCCTCCGCCCTTCGAAGACTGACCGATCGACCGGTTTGCTGATCCCGCCGTCTTGCAGCGCGGCTTCGGCGACGAGCTTTCCGCGCAACGTCGCGATGATCTTGTCGGCACCGCGTGCCCCGATCCCCGGCAGGCGTGTGAGCGTCGCCCGGTCCTCCTGCTCAATCGCCCGCGCGATCGAGCTGACCGAGATGTTCATCGCCTTCACCGCTTTCGCCGGTCCGATCCCCTCGACGCTGATGAACTTCCGGAAGAAGTCCCTTTCCGCGCGCCTCAGGAACCCCACCAGGACCGGGACCGGCTGGTTGGCTGTCGCCGAGTAGTGGATATGCAGTCCGATTTCCGGGCGGCTGCCGCTTTCATCCAGCTCGGACTCCCCGGCGAGCGCCTGCACTTCCGGCCAGAGGAAGATTGGCAGGAGCACCTCGTACCCGACGCCGCCGACGTCGACTTCGACGGATGGTCCGGTTTCGTCCATCCGTGCCAGCTGCCCATGGAGGTGTGTGATCACCCCCGCAGTATGCCCTCCGGTCCGCTGGCGTGGAATCGTCGCGCTACTGACCCCTGTCCGCGGCTGGCGTTACGCTGTTGCGCGTGCCTGAGCTCCCGGAAGTCGAAACCATCCGTCGCGACCTGGAGCCGCTCGTGGTCGGCCGCAAGATCATCGCGGTCGACGTGGACCCGGCCACCCTTCAGTTGCTGACCGGGGCTCCGCTGGAAGCCCTTCGTGCCAGCCTGGTCGGGCGCACGTTCACCTCCCTGAACCGGCGCGGAAAGTATCTGCTCTTCGGTCTGGACGACGGGCGCACCTTCGTCGCCCACCTGCGAATGACCGGTCGGCTCCTGTGGCGCCGTACCTCGGATCCGGTCGAGAAATACGAGCGGGCGAAGCTGGTCCTCGACGATTTACACGAACTGCGCTGGAGCGATCTGCGGAAGTTCGGCACCTGGCGCATCGTCTCGGATGTCGCGGAGATTACCGACCGTCTCGGCCCGGAGCCAATCGACCCGGGGCTGACATTCGAGGTCTTCCGTGCGGCGTTTGCGGGGCGCTCCGCCCCTGTGAAGTCCGTCCTGCTCGACCAGCGGAGATTCGCGGGGCTGGGCAACATCTACGTCGATGAGGCCCTCTACGAGGCTCGCATCCGGCCCGATACTCCGGCCGGTGGCCTATCGGTGCCGGCGCTGCGACGTCTCTTTGCCTCATGCCGGGCGGTCCTGGAGCGTGGCATCGAGAACCGGGGCGCGAGCTTCAGCGACTACGTCGACGGGCGGGGGAACGCCGGGAGCCAGCATCTCTACGTGCAGGTCTTCCGCCGCACCGGTAAGCCCTGTTACGCATGTGGCGCCATAATCGAACGCATCGTCATCGGTGGCCGCGCGACGCACTATTGCCCGGCCTGCCAGCCCAAAGCACGGGTCCACAAGGAGAAGCGGCGTGCTCATTGAACCGGCTCAACTTCTCGCCGCTTTGAATCTTCCGCCCGCGTCGCAGGTCGAAGTCGAACCCCTCGGACTCGCACCGGGCTCGCCCGAAGAAGTTGTCATCAGCACCCCCGATGGCGGCCAGATGGTGGTCCTTGTTCGCCGGTCCTGGGATCGCGAGTTGGCGGAGAACAACATCGCCGTGCTGGATCGACTCAACGCGAATGGGTATCCGTATGCTCCCCGTTTGCTGGCGGTCATCGAGGGTGCGGCTGTTGAACTGGAGGCGCAGGGCGTTCGGGCCCTCGGGCTGATCCCTCCCGGTGGATCATGTGAGGCTGCGGTCGATGCCCTGGCAGCTCTCCATTCTCTGCCGCTCCGCGAAGGTCTCCGCTGGGAGCGAACGCCGCCTGACCTCTTCCATGACGAAGACGTTCCGCTCCACCGCCTGGGGTTCACCTCAGCCGAGCGCAACACTGTCCGGCCCTTGTTGGCCGCCGCCCGTGAAGCGCTGCTCAGCAGCCCTTTCGGCTTCTGTCACGGCAACCCGATCGCGACGAACGTCCTCCTGTTTGCGGACGGTGCGCAGCTCGTGAACTTTGAGCAGGCTGGTTTCGGGTCTCAGCTTTTCGATCTCGCTGCTTTTCTCCTGACGATCGGTCTCTACCCGGGACAGCGCCGCGACCTCGCGCTTCGCTATGCCCTCGCGCGCGGGCTCGACCCGGAATCCACCGCCGACCAGGTCGACCTCCTCGGGATCCTCTGGGGGATTTCCGAACAGCTCGTCCTTCCTCGTCGCCTCATCGAAGCCTACGGTGATGAGTTGCTGACCTCGGCACTGCAGACAGTCGCGGCGCGAATCGATCAGGGCATTCGTGAACCGGCGGGCAGCGAGCCGGTCGCGGCCGAGATACGCGCAGCCCTCTGGCGCTAGAATGCGGCGATGCCGTTCCTTAACCATCGCTGCGCTCTCGGCCTCGCAGGCTCGGAAGTCGTGCAGGCATGACTGAAAGCCGCTGGCCGACTGGCCCGCGTAATGCCATCACCGACGTGGCCGGCATCCGCGTGGGCCATTGGACCGACCGCCGCGGCGGGACCGGGTGCACCGTCATCCTCTGTCCAACCAGTTCGGCCGCCGCTGTCGATGTCCGGGGGGGCGCGCCCGGCACACGCGAAACAGACGTGCTGGCGAGCGCCAACATGGTTCGCCGCTGCGATGCGGTCGTCTTCTCCGGCGGAAGCGCTTTTGGCCTCGCCGCCGCTGACGGCGTTATGCGCTGGTGCGGAGAGAACGACATCGGATTCGGGACGTCCGTTCGCAAGGTGCCCATCGTTTCCGGTGCGGTAATCCTGGATTTTGGGATTGGGAGCGCTCAGGTCTCCCCGGGGGCTGAGGCCGGCTACCTGGCGGCGAAGCGCGCGACCGCTGGCCGCGTTGCGCAGGGCTCCGTCGGTGCGGGGACGGGGGCCACTGTGGCGAAGGTCCTTGGCGCCGAAGCGTGCCTCAAAGGCGGGGTGGGTACTGCCAGTGCTGTTGGTCCCCGAGGGATCGTCGTGGGGGCGCTGGTCGTCACGAATGCCCTCGGGCAGATACAGGATCCTGCCACTGGCCGAATCATTGCCGGGCCGCGCGGCGAGGCGAGCGGGACCTTCGTGCCCCTCGTCGAGGCAGTGGCACGCCGTACCGAGAAGATGGACGCGTTGCTCGAGCAGACGACCCTCGTCTGTGTCGCGACGAACGCCGCGATCGACCACCGCGATCTGCAGAGGCTGGCGTTCCAGGCCCACGACGGGCTCGCGCGCACCATCCACCCGGTACATACGTTTGGCGACGGCGATGTCGCCTTCGCGGTCGCCTTGCCTCAGGTCGAGACGAAGCGCCATGACCTGTTCTCGATCGGCGCACTTGTAGTGAGCGTTGTCGAGCAGGCCGTGCTGAATAGCGTGCGATTCGCGACGGGCCTGCATGGAGTACCGTCCGCCTCCGAGTGGGCGGGTTACTAACGGAGTTTTCCGGGCTTTTTTGAGTTGGCTATTGACAACGCTTATCGCTGTGCTGACGATCACCCTGCCGCCTATCTTCGGAAGGCGAGCCTGGGTACGACTCTAGCAAGGCAAGTCCACCCGGACCCTGAGTGGCCGGTACGGACGGGAATGTAGCTGGCTGAGACCGCGTGTGTCTCGCCCCTCCCCCGGACCGTGCTCCGCTCGAACAAGAGGCGGGGCACTTGTTTTTTCGGGAGTCGCTGAGGGGATAGCAGTGACACGAACAATGTTGGCCGGAAAAATCCACCGGGCCATCGTGACTGAGGCCAATCTCAACTACGAGGGTTCCATCACCCTCGATCCCGACCTCATGGAAGCGGCAGGCATGCTGCCCTACGAGCTCGTTCACGTCCTTGATGTGACCAACGGCTCGCGGCTTGAGACCTATGCCATCCAGGGGCGGCGTGGCAGCCACGAAGTCTGCATCAACGGTGCGGCGGCCCACCTCGTCCACGAAGGCGACATGGTGATCATCCTGACCTATCAGCAGATGACTGAGGAAGCTGCCCGGGCGGCCGCTCCCCGGCACGTCTATGTCGATGCGGGCAACCGCATCGTTCGCACCACCCGCGGCGACGGCTTTGCCGCCCGCGCCCGGGCCACGGTAGGTATTGCCTGAGGGTAGCGACATGTCGCGCATCTCGGTTCACAAGCTTCGCGAATGGAAGGCCCAGGGTCAGCGCTTCGCGATGATCACGGCCTATGACTACCCGTCCGCCCGCCTGGTTGAACAGGCGGGCGTTCCCATCATCCTCGTCGGCGATTCGCTCGGCAGCGTCGTGCTCGGTTACGAGTCGACCGTGCCGGTGACGATGGACGACATCGTCTATCACACCCGGGCGGTGGTCCGAGGGACGAGCAAGTCGATCATCGTGGCTGACATGCCGTTTATGAGTTACCAGGCGAACGCTGATGAGGCTGTTCGTAACGCGGGGCGTCTCCTCCAGGAAGGGGGAGCAAACGCGGTGAAACTTGAAGGCGGGCGCCATATCGTCCCGCTGGTTCGGCGGATGGTCGATGTCGGGATCCCGGTCATGGGGCACCTGGGACTGACGCCGCAGTCCGTGAACCAGTTCGGCGGGCACAAGGTGCAGGGCAAGACCCCGGCCGCTGCAGCCCGGATTCTCAATGACGCCCGGGCACTCGAAGAGGCTGGCGCCTTCGCCATCGTCCTCGAGACCATCCCGGCGCCGCTGGCGAAGATGGTGACCGAGCGGGTCGGCGTTCCAACCATCGGTATTGGCGCGGGACCCCATTGCGACGCCCAGGTGCAGGTCTTCCACGACATGCTGGGAATCTACGATGACCAGCGCCCGCTGAAGCACGCGAAGCAGTACGCGCGTCTCGGTGAGACGATCCGCGAGGCCGTTCGCACCTACGTGCACGAAGTCGAAGAGGGCGCCTTCCCGACGGCCGCACACAGCTTCGACATGGACGAGGCGACTCTTGGGGAGCTGACTCACTCTGGCTAGCGGCGCGTATCGGCTTCCAGGAGTACTGCTCTGCGAGTTCTGACCGAGCCCCAGTCGATGCGAGCCTGGCGTCGAGCCCGGGGCGGGTCCGTCGGGTTCGTCCCGACCATGGGATACCTGCACGCCGGGCATATCTCGCTGGTCGAAGCCGCTCGTCAGCAGAACGAGACGACCGTTGTCAGCATCTTCGTCAATCCGACTCAGTTCGGCCCGAACGAGGACTTCACGCGCTACCCCCGCGATGAGGTTCGCGACCTGGCGCTTCTCAAGGAAGCGGGGGTCGATGCCGTCTATCTGCCCGCGGTCGGTGACATGTACCCCGAAGGCCATCAGACATCTGTGGTTGTGGGCGCGATTACGCAGCGCCTCGAAGGGGCGGCTCGGCCGGGCCACTTCGATGGGGTGGCGACGGTCGTGACGAAGCTCTTCAATGCCGTCGAAGCCGACCGGGCCTATTTCGGGAGGAAGGACGCGCAGCAGCTCCGCGTGATCCAGCGCATGGTCTGCGACCTCGACATGGCCGTTGAAATTGTTCCCTGCGATATCGTGCGCGAGTCCGATGGCCTGGCGATGAGCAGCCGCAACGTGTATCTCACGCCAGAACAGCGCGCCGCCGCCCCGGTAATCTCGCGCACCTTGTTTGAGGCGCGCGATCGGTTTGTTGCCGGCCTGGTTGACGCGGAAGCGCTTCGCACCTTTGTACGCAGTGGGATTTCCACGTCACCACTGGCTGAGATCGAGTACGTCAGTGTCGCCGACAACGATTCGCTGGAGGAGCTCGACCACCCGGTTACGGGGCGGGCGCTGCTCTCGGTGGTCGTGCGCTTCGGCAGGACGCGCCTGCTCGACAACGTCGAACTGGGCTAACCGGCGCAGATCGCGCGGCGCGGGTCGATGATCGTCCGGCCGCTCTTTAGCTCGTCCAGGATGGGCTGAATCTCGGTAAGGCTGAGCGCGTAGCCGCGACCGGCCTGGCTCGTCGAGGCGGCGTAGACGACGCCAAGCAGGCGTCCTTCGCTATCCACCAGCGGCCCACCTGAATCGCCGGGGCGGACGTCAGCTTCGATCACCAGGATCTGGCGCGTCACCAGGTCTTGGTCGAAGATGTCGCGCCCCTGCGCGCTCAAGCTCCCATCGACAATCGCGGGTACCACGGTGAGCGGCCCGCCTCCGGGATACCCGATGGCTGCTCCCGCTGTCCCCCGGCTCGCGGACCCAGGAGTCAACGGTGCGAGGTTGAGTCCCTGGACGCTCACCACCGCGAGGTC
>DATCGT010000314.1:0-6088 GCA_036508775.1 Tepidiformaceae bacterium
GTTCTCGCCAGTGGTCACCATGACCCGGTAGCCCCCATAGCGGGGCGCGCTGAAAGCCACGTTGGCAGCCATCTGAGTGAGCTGAGGGGTACCGGGGAGCAGTCCCTCCGGCCTACCAACGGTCACAGCCCCATCGATCGAGACCAGCACCTGGCCATCGTCATCCTCGACTACAACACGCACGGGGATGTTCTGCCCCGTCTCTGTCCAGCCAACACGTATTCCCACCGCGATCGCGAGCCGCACCATAGCAGGTACTTCCGAGGCGTAGGTTGTGTCCCAGCCGCCCCCCATGAGGTAAAGCTTCCCGCCCACAATCTCGGCATGATCGGCAGTCAAGGCGTAGTCGATGTCCATCGCGCAATCCTACCAGCCACTGGCGACAGGGACCCATTCCGGGCTAGAGTCGCGGCATGGCGCTTTTCGGCAACCCCGGCGAACGCATTAGTTACGAGTACTACCCGCACCCCACCGGTGGCCCGCAGCTCGTCTTGATCCATGGCCTAACCGCCAGCGCAGCTTCCTTCCTGTCGAATCTGCCCGTCTTTCGCGAGCACTTCTCCGTCCTGACCATTGAACTCCTCGGCCACGGAGGCTCCGATGCGCCCGAGCATCCCGAGCCCTATTCGGCGGATGCACAGGTGGCCCGGAGCCTGGCATTGATCGACCACCTTTCCATCGATCGCTTTCTGCTTTGCGGTCACTCGCTCGGCGGCGGCGTCGCTCTTCGCATGGCTCTTGACGCGCCCGAGAGGCTTACCGGCCTCATCGTCATCAACTCCAATGCCGCCGCCGCGACTCCTGATCGGCGCGAGCACTCGCGTGCCGGCGCGAAGCAAACCGCAGCCAGGATCCGCGCGGAAGGGACGGACTTCGTCCGCGACTCATGGGTCTACCCCGCCCGCAGCCGCCGGCTGCCCGCCGAGGCCCGCGAAGCCCTCGCTCGCGACTTCGACCGGATTACGCCGGCCGGGCTCGCTGGCACCTATGAGTCTCTGGTCCCAAACATCAGCGCCTGGGAGCGGCTGCCGGAACTAGCCGTGCCGATGCTCCTTGTCATTGGCACCCGCGACGAAGGCTTCGTCCGGAACAGCGTCGCTTTCATCGACCGCCTGCCATCTCACTTGCTCCGCATCGTCGAGCTGCCGGGCGCGGGACACGCGGCCAACCTGGAGGCGAGAGAAGACTTCGAGGAAGCCGTCCTCGCCTTCGCCCGCTCCCTTGGAGTGTTGTTGGCGTAAGAGCGGCCCAATCCCTCGATTTCTTGGGGAAACCCCTAAGTAGCGCTCGAAAACCGCCGATAAAGATCAATGTCTTTACCTCGCTGAGTTGGCTGGTCGTCCCCGCGCATGAGCGCCGACTAATCTCGCCGCCGGAGTGCCCCGCATGTCCCGCTCTAAATTGGTCAATCCCATGGCCCTGTTCAACGATCTGAAATTCCCCATCAAGATTTCCCTGACCTTCGGGATGGGCCTCGTAGTAACCGTGATCGTCGCGATCGTTGGTGTCCGTGGGCTTCAACAGACCGTGGGCAGCACGAACGCGCTCTATTCGCAAAACACTCTGGGCGTGCAGGACGCACTCACGGTCGCTGCGAACATCGACGCCTCAGCCCGCGATGAGCGCGCCGCGATCATCTTCGCCTCAGATGCTGCTCAGCGCGACGCGTTCGTTGCCCAGGCACGGACCGAGATGAGCGCTAGTTCAAAGGCTCTCGACGCTTTCAAGGCAGCGGCCGCCGGTGATGCACAGGAGCAACAGCAGTTCGCCGATACCGCCGCGAAGGTGGCAAAGGTCCTCGCTGACCGCGAAAAGATCCTCCAGCTCGTCCAGGCAGGCAACTCGAGCGGCGCAACCCAGGCGATCACCGCAATGAGCGATGAAGTCAGCACGATGCAGTCCGCTCTCGACCAGATGACCCAGGCCCAGGAGAGCCAGGCGAAGCAGGCTGCAGCCGATGCCAGGAGCAGTTCCTCATCGACCCGAACGCTGGTCATCGGCATCGCCATTTTCGCCATCCTCTCCGGCCTTGCCGCCGGGTTCAACCTCGTGCGCAACCTCACGACTGGCGTACGCAAAGTCGGCGCCGCGGCTCAGGGTATCGCGAAGGGTGACCTCAACCAGGAGATCACCGTCCACCAGAAGGACGAGGTCGGCCAGATGGCGGACTCCTTCCGTGAAATGGTTACCTACCTGCAGGAGATGACTGCTGCCTCGCAGGCGGTCGCCGATGGTGACCTCACCGTCGAAGTCCAGCCGCGCGGCGAGACCGATGCCCTTGGAAACGCCCTCCAGAGCATGATCGCCAGCCTCCGCACCCTGATCGGCGGCGTCCAGCAGAACGCTACCTCAGTCCTCCAGACCTCCGACCAGCTTCGCGAAGCCTCCGACCAGATGGCGGCTGCCACCGGCCAGATCGCGTCTGCCATCAACGAGGTCACCCAATCCGCGGTCGCCCTGGCAGGCCTTTCAAACGACTCGGCCCGGGAGATCGAACAGGTCGCCGCCGGCTCCGAGGAACTCGCCGCGTCCGCTGAGTCCAACGCCACCAGCGCGGCGGCGTCCAGGTCGGAAGCTTCCTCCATGTCCGAGCGCATCCTCCTCGTCGCGACCGCCTCCGGCGAGGTTGCGAAGTCAGCGGAGGAGTCCCGTGTCGCCGCCGTCACCGGTCAGCAGGCCGTCGCCCAGGCGGTGTCCTCCATGGCGGCCATCGCCACCGCCGTTGATCGCGCTTCCGAAACCGTCGACCAGCTGGGCCAGTACTCCAAGCAGATCGGCAACATCGTCCAGTCCATCGACGAGATCGCTTCCCAGACCAACCTCCTCGCCCTCAATGCGGCGATCGAGGCCGCCCGGGCTGGCGAGCAAGGACGCGGCTTTGCCGTTGTCGCCGAGAACGTCCGCAACCTGGCGGAGCGCTCCTCTGCCTCGACCAAGGAAATCGCTGCCCTCATTGGCAAGGTCCAGGAGGGCACCCTCAAGGCCGTCGATGCGATGGCCGCCGGTGTCGCCAACGTCCAGACGGGTCGCGAGATTACCTCGCGGGCTGGCGAAGCGCTGGACTCTATCATCGTCACCGTCGAGCAGGCTGCCGTCCGCATGAAGTCAATTGCGACCGATGTCCAGGATCTCGCCTCCGGCGCGCAGCGCATCGTGGATTCGGCGAACGAAATCGCCACCACCGCCGAGCAGTCCGCCTCCGGCGCGTCGGAGATGGCGGCCAGCACGACCCGGGTCACGGAAGCCATCGTCCAGGTCTCCGCGACCAGCGAAGAGACTTCCGCCTCCGCCGAGGAGGTAAGCGCTTCCACCGAACAGCTCAGCGCCCAGTCTGAGGAACTCGCGGCTGCCGCGAACGTGATGAAGGGCTTCGCCGAAGCCCTGAACCGCGAGGCCGGACGCTTCAAGCTCGCCGCCTGATCGTCTCTATCCACCGGAGCGAAGGGAGGGTACCGGTTGGCCGGTACCCTCCCTTTGTTATGATCCTCGTTCCGAACCATCCTTGAGGAACCCCCCATGGAACCAACCGCGATCACCGTCCGCGTACCCGCCACGAGCGCCAACCTCGGTGCCGGGTTCGATTGCCTCGGGCTTGCGCTCGACCTCTTCGCCTCGATCACGGTCACGTTCGGCGGCGCCGAACAGCCTCCGACTCAGGATGTCGGCGAACGAATTGTCCTGGCCGCGGTGCAGGAGACGTATCGCAAGATGGGCCGGGCGTGCCCAAATGCCGTCCGTGCCACCTACAACGTTGCCATCCCGCTCGGCCGGGGACTCGGCGCGAGTGCCGTCGCCCGCGTGGCGGGAGTCCTCGCGGCGAACGAGTTCGAAGGGCGCCCCCTTGATGAAGGTGCCCGCCTCACAATCTCGAGTGAACTCGAAGGCCACGGTGACAACGCCTGCCCGGCCCTCTTCGGCGGCCTCCAGGTCTGTGTCATGCGCCCCGATGGCAACTACATTCGTGCTGCCTGCGCCTACCCGGCCGGCGCCCAGATGGCGATCCTCATCCCCGACCACTCGATGGCGACCAAGGACGCACGCAAGGTTCTGCCCGATACGTACAGCCGTGCGGATGCCGTCCACAACGTCGGCCACGCCGCTCTGTTCGTGGCCGCCATGGCCAGCGGCCGCATGGACCTCCTCGACGAAGCAACCCAGGACCGCATCCATCAGCGCCAGCGAGCCGTCCTCTTCCCGCCGCTCTTCGACATCTTCGCCGCAGCCAAAGAAGCGGGCGCCGCGGCCACCTGGCTCAGCGGGGCAGGGAGCTGCGTTGCCGCCATCTGCGATGAGGAACACGGCCGCCTCGCCGCCGCCGCGATGCTCCGCACGCTCGAAGCTGCCGGGATGACCGGCCATTCGCTCGTCACGCGCATCGCGAAAGACGGCGCCCAGGTCGCGAAGGTCGAACTGGTCGGGGGCTAACCATGCCGCTGCGCGAGGCTCGTGAGTCCGACCTCGACACCATCATCGACCTCATCCGCGGTCTCGCCGAATACGAACGTGAGCCTGCGGCCGTTACCCTCGACCGCGACGATCTCCACCGCCACCTGTTCGGCCCACACCCCTACGCCGAGGTGCTGATCGCTGAAACCGAGGCTGGCGACAGCGCGGGATTCGCGCTCTTCTTCCACAACTTCAGCACCTGGACCGGGAAGCCGGGTATCTGGCTCGAGGACCTGTTCGTCCGCCCGGAACACCGCCGGGCCGGGTACGGCCGAGCACTGCTCAACCGGCTGGCGCGACTCGCGATCGAACGTGGCTGCGGACGCCTCGAGTGGTCCGTGCTCGACTGGAACGAGCCAGCCATCGCCTTCTATCGAGCGCTCGGCGCCCGCGCGATGGAAGAATGGACCACCAATCGCCTCTCTGGCGACGCGCTCATCCGACTCGCGAACGAGGACTGAGCCGGGAGTCGGCATTGCGATCTGACTCCCGCAGCGCCCACCATGGCCGGGTGGCCTGGACCTCCACAGGAGCGAGCCTATGCCAGCGAACCGAAGGTCACCACACCCGGGAGCGCTCCGCCGAATCATCGGCGCCACGCTCGTCCTCACGATTGCCCTCTCTGGGATTGGCTGTGCGACCGCGACCACCACACCGGGCACCGGCCCGTACAGGCAGGTTCTGCCCTCGATCGCCCGGGACAGTGCCAGCGGGATCCAGGGCCTCGTGACCATCGGCCCCACCTGCCCGGTCGAGCGCCCGCAGAGTCCCTGCCCCGACCGCGCCTACCCGACGACGATCGTCGTCACAGACAGTTCCGGCGTCGAAGTCGCCCGCGTTGCGACTGACGCCGCCGGTCAGTTCCAGGTCAGCCTCGGGCCGGGGGACTACACCATTACCGAGGTCACATCGGGCATTTTCCCGCGCCCCGTCTCGCTGCCGGTCCACGTCGCGCCCGATGCCTACGCGTTCGTCCACGTCATGCTGGACTCCGGCATTCGCTGAGACCCGCCCCGGCTCGCGGTACTCTGGACGCACCTCGCACCGGAGAAACTCCATGGTCAAGGTCATCGTCCAGTCGCTTCCCGACTACACCCACGCCCAACTCATCACCGCCAACGCACGGGCGCTCGTCGCAGACGAGCCGCTCGCTGACGGTGGCGACGACCTCGGTCCGTCGCCCTACGAACTGTTTACCGCTGCCCTCGGCGCCTGCACCGCGATGACCCTCCAGATCTACGCCCGCCGCAAGAAGATCCCCCTCTACGAAGTCGCGGTCGAAGTCGAATACGAGCGCACCCACGCCGACGACTGCGATGACTGCGTCGAAGAGCGCGAAGGCAAGATCGAAGTCATTCGCCGCCGCATCGTCCTCCGCGGCGACCTGACCGAGGAGCAGCGCGTCGAACTGCTCGACATCGCCAAACGGTGCCCCGTCCATCGGACGATCATGGCGACTCCTGAAGTCATCGATACCGCGGAAGTCGTCGCGTGAACAACACCGCAGGGAACCAAACGCGTCAGCGTGTCGGCGGAGCATTGTGCGCGGGTGACCCGTACCGCTCCTGCTGAATCGCCCGTTCGCGCTCTTTAAGCTGATCGGAAATGCCCCAGAACTGGAATGTATGCCCCTGCCGCTCCT
>DATCGT010000315.1:0-5094 GCA_036508775.1 Tepidiformaceae bacterium
GACCGAGGAGGAGCGCCGCCAGATCGTGTGGGGGATGATCAAGGAAGTGACGATCGACCGCTTGGACAACATAACGGTAACGGGCACGGTCACGGGGGTTGGGGGTTCGAATCTAGACAGTAGTGGTGGGCGATACTGGATTCGAACCAGTGACCTCTGCGATGTCAACGCAGCGCTCTAACCATCTGAGCTAACCGCCCACTGGGGAAGTCCCAGCATAGCGAACTCGGCGCAACCGGCCAACATTTCGCCCGTGCTATAGTGATCCGACAACAAAATACCCCATCGGCGTTGACCGGGACGAGTAGTCCGTCACCTTCGACAGAGAGCCGCGCCACCGGCTGAGAGCGCGACAACAGCACGGACGAATACCACCCGCGAGCCTGCACCCGAACCGCCAGGCGGCGATAGGCGTGCACGGATGGCCCCGTTAGAGGCCGCGACGAGTCCGTTCGCGCCCGCGCGACGGAGAAGTTGGGTGGAACCACGGAGCACGCCTCCCGTCCCAGCGACGGAGGCGTTTTTTGTTCTCCTTCGGGAGGCTCAGACAGATGGAGGTACCACCCACGCACTCGCTGCCCTTCGACTCCTGCCGGCCGCGGCTGGCCATCGGCACGGTGGCTGCGTGGACTACCACCGGTTGTCCGTCCTCCCGTTCAAACCTCACTTTGCCAGACAGGAGTCGATAACCATGCCCGAATCACGCGTTGACCTCGCCGCCCTCCCGCAGGATGAGCGATTGAATCGTATGCGGCACTCCGCCGCCCATGTCCTCGCCGAAGCGATGGTCGAGCTGATGCCCGACGCAGAGCTCGGCATCGGCCCACCGATCGACACGGGCTTCTACTACGACTTCCGTTTGCCGCGGGCCCTCACCAACGAGGACCTTGCCTGGCTCGAAGAGCGGATGCGGAAGTCGGTCGGCAGGAAGCACCCCTTCGTCATGGGCTCCCTCACGAAGGGCGAGGCGGAGAAGCTCTGGGCGAAGCAGCCGTTCAAGCTCGAACTGCTCGCGGACCTTGAAGAAGGGAACGTGACGCAGTGCATGCACGCCGGCTTCACCGACCTCTGCCGCGGCGGCCACGTGAACGATACCAGCGAGATCGGGCCCTTCAAGCTGATGAGTATTGCGGGGGCCTACTGGCGGGGAAGCGAGAAGAACCCCCAGCTACAGCGGGTCTACGGCGCGCTCTTCGAGACAGAAGCGGACCTCGCCGCCTACGAGCAGCAACTCGAAGAGGCGCGGCGTCGCGACCACCGGCGCATCGGCCGGGAACTTGAGCTGTTCGCGCTCTACGACGAAGTCGGGCCGGGCCACGTTGTCTGGCTGCCCGCCGGGGCGACCATTCGCCGTGAACTTGAACGCTGGATCGTCGACCTGGAGCTGGAGCACGGCTACCAGCACGTCGTCACGCCGGTGGTGGCGAAGTCGGAACTCTACAAGATCTCCGGGCACTGGGACCACTACCAGGAAGCGATGTACCCGGTCATGGAGCGGGATGGCGAAGAATACGTTCTTAGGCCGATGAACTGCCCGCACCACATCATGATCTTCGCCAATGCGCAGCATTCGTACCGCGACCTGCCGCTGCGCATCGCCGAAATCGGCAACATGCATCGCTGGGAGAAGTCAGGCCAGCTCACCGGGATGAGCCGCGTTCGGATCATGTCGCTGAACGACTCGCATATCTTCTGCACCGACGCGGAGCAGGTCGAGCAGGAGGTCGAAGGCGTCCTCCGGCTGATGGAAGAGGTCTACGGCATCCTGGGCCTGAAGAAGTACTCGTACCGCCTCTCGCTTGGTGACCGCGAGGACAAGGAGAAGTACGTCGACAACCCGGAGATGTGGGCCAGGGGCGAAGCGCTCCTCCGCCGCGTCCTCCAGAAGGTTGGGCTGCCGTTCCACGAAGCGAAAGGCGAAGCGGCCTTCTACGGCCCGAAGATCGACGTCGAGTTTGCGACGGCGGCCGGGAAGGACGAGACGCTCGTCACCGTCCAGGTCGACTTCCACCTCCCGGGCCAGTTCAAGCTGGAGTACATCGGCGAGGACGGCGAGCGGCACCAGCCGATCATCGTCCACCGCGGCATCATCTCGACGATGGAGCGCATGGTCGCCCTGCTCATCGAAGAGTACGAGGGCAACTTCCCGCTCTGGCTCGCGCCGACCCAGGTTGCAGTCATCCCGATCGCCGACCGCCACGTCGCCTACGCGGAAGAGGTGGCGAAGGAGCTGCGCGCGGCAAAGCTCCGGGTGACGGTCGACTCGCGGAACGAGCGCATGCAGAGCAAGATCCGCGATGCCCAGCTCAAGAAGGTCCCGTACATGCTCGTGGTCGGCGACCGCGAGGCCGAGGCGAGGGCGGCGGCCGTCCGCGTCAGGGGCGGCGGCGACCTTGGCGCGATGCCGCTGACCGCGATCATCGAGCGACTCCGCACTGAGCGCGACACGAAGGCGCTGGTGCCTTAGCCCAAAACCAAGCAGAAACGACGAGGGGTCCGGCGCGTAACGCGCCGGACCCCTTTGTCTTCTCTTGGACCGGAGCGTCGCTATAGAGCTGCGATGGCCTCTCCTTCGACCACGGACTCACCCTTTTGGTTGAGGGTGATGACCTTGATGGTCGCGATCTGCTTTCCGCCCTCTTCCTTCACGTCGATCACTTCACCCGTCGCGGTGAGGGTGTCGCCAGGTAAGACCTGCTGGGTGAAGCGAACGCCGTACTTCATCAGCTTCCCGTAGCCGAGCCAGTTCGTGAGGAAGGTGCCCGTGAGGCCCATCGAGAGCATCCCGTGCCCGAAAATCGTCGGGTAGCCGACCCGCTGGGCAAAGGTGTCGTCGTGGTGCAGGGGATTGAAGTCCCCGCTCGCCCCGGCGTACTTCACGATGTGCGTGCGGATGACGTTTTCGATGACTACCGCTTGGTGCTTGTCGCCAACTTTCAGCTTCATCATCGTCTCCTTACTGTTTCACCGCGCGCTCGGTTTGTACGCCGATCATGCGGGCAGTGACGCAGAGCACGCCGTCCTGGTTGCGGTATTCGCTAATGGACTCGCTGAAGGTGAGCTTGCCGCCGCGGCGCCCTTCCTTCTCCCAGCGTTCGCCCGGGCGAGTCGTGACGGTGAGCGTGTCACCGACGTGGATCGGATGGTGGTATTCGTAGTGCTGCTCGGCATGGAGGCCACGGCCAAGGTTGCCGCCGCCACCACCGCCACGTTGTGCCTGCGCCTGGGCCTCGGCGCGGGCCGCCTTTTCCGCCTCGGAGAGCGGGCGAGTCATGTCCAGGCCGTAATTCGGCTGCCAATGCCCACTGCATTGGACGAAGGTTGGTGGGACGATGATCCCGCCCTGTGCCTTCGTGGCGGGGTCGTTCGGGTCCGAGTAGACGGGGCTGATGTCGAGCAACGAGCGGGCGAAGAGCATCACCTGCGTTCGATCGACGGGGAATTCGAAGCCATCGGCCATTGGAGTCTCCTGATCGGTATGGAGCGCATCCTAGGGAGCAAGCGACCATTCCGGCAACCGCGCGGCTCGTCCAATCACCTGCGCCACTGTCCCAACTACGTAAGGAGAACCGGGAGAACCGGGTGTTGCGCGAAGAGCGCGACATCCTCAAACTCACCACGGTTTTCTTCGCCAAGAAGATCCGGTGAAGGTCTTTCCCTTCACCACAGCCGTCACGAACGAAAACGAAGGGGGAAGCGTGACTACTTGCTGCAAGTCTCCTTCGGGAAGCAGAGCGGCGCCTGACCCTGGGAGAACACCACAATGACCTGCGCAGGCGGATCTCCGCCTCTCGGACCAATAGGAATCTGCCCCAGGGTGGTGGTCAGCGTTCCACTGCCGAGCGCGGTCATTGCCGGCGCACCGCTCAGATTGGCCGTCCAGTACGAGCCATACGTGGTGTCAGTCCCTGACTGGGTGTTGCCCACGTTCGCGAAGTTCCACTGGAAAGTGCTCTGTGCAGCGCCGGGGGACTGGACCAGCGTCTCCTTCAGCGAAGCCACCGACTTCCCGTCGGCACTCAGCGTTCCCGAAGCGGTGATGCGCAGCTCACTCGGAGTGCCAGCGTTGTATGACTGGGTGGCCGAGAAGTTCAGGCCATCCCACGTGACAGGCAGACCCGACGCCGTAGCATCAGCGGTCTGGCGGGACCCGTTCAGCGGGGACAGCGCGTCGAATCCCGCCTCGTAGACGAGCAGGTACTTCGAAGCGCGCAGCAGAGCCAGGTAGTCGGGCCCCGCTAGGGTAGCGGTCGCAGCCGGCGACGGCGTGGCGACCGAAGTCGGCGTAGCCTTTGGCGCGCCGGAGCTGCACCCGGCAAGGATGGCCATCCCCACGACTACAACAGCGAGAATCCATCGAGAACGAGAAATGTGCCTACCCTCTTTGAAACCGGGGGCAAGAATACACGAAGCGCCGCTTGCGAGGGACTGGCGGCCACCGTATCGAGCCGCACCGGCAGGATCTACGGACAAGCCAAAAGGCCCCTTTGTAAGGGGCCTCTTAGGTCGAATTTTCCTGGTAGCGGGGGAGGGATTCGAACCCCCGACCTTCGGGTTATGAGCCCGACGAGCTACCACTGCTCCACCCCGCGGTGGTGGCAACGAAGCCATCGTACCTTGGTCAACTGAAGAGCGAAATGAAACTGCGGACAATCAATGAAGGGCAACCCTCAATGTAGGTCAAGCCCTCGACCATTAGTACGCCTCAGCTGAACACATTGCTGTGCTTACACCTGGCGCCTATCAAACAGGTAGTCTTCCTGTGGTCTTACCTGGTTAATCCAGTGGGAGGTCTCATCTTGAGGTCGGCTTCGCACTTAGATGCTTTCAGCGCTTATCCGATCCGGACATGGCTACCGGGCAATGCTCCTGGCGGAACAACCCGCACACCAGCGGTCCGTTCACCCCGGTCCTCTCGTACTAGGGGCAACGCCTCTCAAACCTCCTACGCCCACGGCGGATAGAGACCGAACTGTCTCACGACGTTCTGAACCCAGCTCGCGTACCGCTTTAATGGGCGAACAGCCCAACCCTTGGGACCTACTCCAGCCCCAGGATGCGACGAGCCGACATCGAGGTGCCAAACCTTGCCGT
>DATCGT010000316.1:0-2019 GCA_036508775.1 Tepidiformaceae bacterium
CTGCCATGTCATGGTATTACCCATAGGTCATAGTCTTCAAGAGTTATATCTGGCGTCGCCCAAATAGCGATCCCATCATGTTCGAAGTCGAACCAGTGCGCGACGGATGCGACTCTCTCCAATTGCCTCCGAACGCTCCTAACCGGGGCGCTGTGCCCGGGGCGTTGCCGTTGTGCGACATAACGCGCGCCCAATAACCCATCAGGCCGCTACCTACTCCATTCGACGGGGCGGCCAAACGCCGCACCTTGGCTGGCCGACGTGTTGCGTGTCAATGCCCAAAGGTGACCAGTTGACTCCCCCGCAGCGCGACCGCTTCCAGAGGAGCAATGTTGGGGGCGCGGCTCGTGGTGCCGAGGAGGGGACGAGACGTCGCACGTTTCGTAGGACCTGAGATTGTCGGGATATCGAAAGCTGGCTGGTTGGCGTCGGATAAGACTGAGTCCGAGCTTCACGACTGCGAACACCCCGACTTGAACCGGTGCTGGGAACGATAAGTGTAGTACCCGGCAGGTGGCAGGAACGCTTGCACATCTGCGGCTCACTGCGGAGGGTAGGTCACGGCTTGTCCTTCAGAGCGGGCGAAGGGCGTCACCCGGTGAGCCTTTGCCTTACCACTGGAGACGATTTCACAGGATGTGATGCCCCGCGCAGCGAGGGCATCGGCTATGAGCGACCGATGGCAGCGAAAAGGATTGCCTTCGGCGCACATCAGGGCGATGCGGCGATCACGCCCGAGGACCAACAGGGCACTGAGCGCCTGGCTGAATTGCGTCGTCTGCATGTAGTCAGCAAATCCGCGAAAACTTTCGTTCCGCCAGGCGCCGTTCAGAGAGTCGGGACGCGGTCTCCGTAGTCCTCCAAGGTCGGCCTCATGCCGGTAGTCGATCCCTGCACTGGGAAGGGATACGGCAAGCGCGTCCCGGCCGAACTCGGGGTTGTAGCGCGAATGGGGGACGGTGCGCACATCAACGAGCAGGTCGACGTTATTTGCGTTGAGCAGCTCGATCACTGCTGTTAGCGTCCGCGTGGAATAGCCCAGCGTGAAGATCGCTGGGCCCTCCGCCGCGCACCCGGACGCTGGGTCGACCTGGTGCGTGGTCACCCTCCGCATGTGATCCAGCCTAGCAGCCAGCACACGTGCGGCGCTGACGCGGCGTACCAGGGGGAGCCGGCCGACTGCTTCGCTCCGCAATCATGTCATGGCTTCAAGCCGACGCCATGACGTGACAATCTGGCCGAAGCCGGAGCCCTATTGCCAGTCCACCACCCGGCCTGCCTGCTGGCGATTCGCCGCGATTCTAACGGGCATTTGGAAAACGTCTCAGGTCGGGTCGTCACTGGACTTCGCCCGCGCGATGATCCGTACTGGTCGGTCGAAGCGCAAATAGTTCCAGGCCCACCCAAGCAGCACGGCGATCCGGTTGCGGAACCCGATGAGATAATAGACATGCACCACGAGCCAGGTAATCCACCCGAGAAAGCCCGTGAGGTCGAGATGCAACAAGCGCACTTGCGCCACTGCCGCGTTCCGGCCGATGGTGGCCATCGCGCCGCGGTCGCTGTAACGGAAGCGCCGCAGGGGTACCGCTCGGCAAGTGGCGAAGACGTTGTACGCCACGACCCGCGCCTCCTGCATTGCCGGCGCCGAGAGCATCGGCACCTCATGCCCATTCTGCATGACCGACGCAACGTCCCCAATCGCGAACACGCCCTCCAGGCTTTTCACGCGCAGGAACTCGTCTACCTCGATGCGCCCGGTTCGGCTGCGCGATACGTTGAGCGTTGAAGCGAGTTTGGCAGGCTTCACACCGGCGGCCCAGACCAGCGTCGTCGCCTCGATCCGCTCCCCGGTCGAGAGTACCACGAGGCCCTTTTCGACCTCCTCCACTTTCTCGCCCGTTCGCTCCATGGCCTCGGGCAGGTCCTTCAATCCGAGGGCTGTTCGCTCGGCCGACTCCAGCCCGAAGAAGTTGGTCGTGCTGCCTGCCGCGATGACGAGATAGTCGTAGGAGATCT
>DATCGT010000317.1:0-2226 GCA_036508775.1 Tepidiformaceae bacterium
ACAGATGCCGGACGTGCTGGAGCTGATCAAGAACAGAAGATCTCTCAGAATGCCTTTCGACCCGGAACGCCCTGTCTCGAAAGAGCATCTCGCAGACATCCTCGAGGCCGCGCGATGGTCGCCCACCGCCCACAACATGCAGAACTTCGAAGTGGTCGTTGTCGACGACAAGGACCGGCGTTCCGCAGCTAATCGGGCATTTGGGCCACCTTCGGAGATGAAACCGCAGGTCAGAGGCTTGTGACCTGGTGCAAAACGCGAAAAGGCCTAGATACACGTTTCTGAAGTAACGGGTTGCGTGGCCTTGTGTTATGGGCTAGGGTCTAGTCATGTACCTGAGGTCGACACCACGGAAGAACAAGGACGGCTCGGTCGTCCGCTATCTGCAGCTGGCCCACAACGTGTGGGACCCGGTGGCGAAGCGCTCCAAGGTCACCGTGATCCACAACTTCGGGCGGGAGGATGCGGCGAACCGTGAGGCCCTGGCTCGCCTGATCGGCTCGGTCGCACGATTCCTAGACCCGGACGCCGCTTTGACGGCGGCCGCTCCCGAGGGACTGCTGTATCTCGGGTCCAGGCCTCTGGGCGGCGTCTGGGTGCTCGAAGGGCTGTGGCACGCCCTGGGGATCGACTCGGTGATGCGCGGGCTTCTGAAGGGTCGCAGGCTCGACGCCGCAGCCGAGCGGGTGCTCTTCGCACTCGTGGCCAACCGCGCACTCGATCCCTCCTCGAAGCTGGCCGCGTCGCGTTGGGTGTGCGAGGACGTGTTCATCGATGGGCTGCCCACGACGACCGACGACGCCTGCTACCGGGCGATGGACTGGTTGCTTCAGATCGCGCCGGAGCTGGAGCGCGAGGTCTTCCACCGAGTCGCCAACCTGCTGGACCTGGAGGTCGATCTGCTCTTCTTCGACACCACGTCGACCTACTTCCAGATCGATGAGGCCGACGTGCCCGTCGCGAGGGACGAGCGTGGCCGTCTTCTCGACGATGACGATGCCGCCGACGCCGCCACGACCGTGGGCTTCCGCACGTGGGGCAAGTCCAAGGATCATCGAGGCGACCTGCCGCAGGTCGTGATCGGCATGGCGGTCACTCGCGGCGGGATCCCGGTGCGGGTGTGGTGCTGGCCGGGCAACACGTCCGATACCGCTCTGATCCGCCAGGCCAAAGAGGATCTGCGGGACTGGACGCTCTCGCGGGTGGTGTGGGTGGCGGATCGCGGGTTCGCCTCCGAGGAGAACAGACGGTTCCGGCGCCGCGGGGATCATCACTACATCATCGGCGAGAAGCTGCGAAGTGGTTCCGCGGAGGCGAGTGCCGCCCTCTCGCGTGCCGGCCGCTACCGGGAGGTCGCGGGCAACCTGCGCGTCAAAGAGGTCCGCATCTCAGACCGTGAGCGCTTCATCATCTGCCACAACCCCGAAGCCGCCGTGCGCGATGCCACAGTGCGCGAAAGCCTCGTCGCGAGCCTTGAGGAGACGATCGCCGGCACGGACAAGCTGACTGCCACGAAGCGAGCCGAGCTGCGCGGTGTCATCTCGACCAAGCCTGGACTCAACCGCTTCCTGCGCGTCACGCCCGGCGGGCTTCTGCGGCTCAACTCCGCCGCGATCGAGGCCGAGAGCAAGCTCGACGGAAAGTACCTGCTGCGCTGCTCGGATCCCGCTCTGTCCGCCGAGGACATCGCTCAGGGCTACAAACAGCTGCTCGAGGTCGAGCGGGGGTGGAGGGACATGAAGCAGGTCATCGATCTGCGCCCCGTCTATCACCGCAAGGAGGAGCGCATCCGCGCCCACGTGCTGCTGTGCTGGCTGGCCCTGCTGATGGTCCGCGTCGTGGAGACCACCTGCGACAGGCACTGGCCCGAGATCCGCCACGAGCTGGAGCGCATGAGGATCGGCACCTTCGAGGGTCCCGTCGGCACCTTCCGTCAGTGCACCGAGATCACCGCTTCCCAGCGAGCCATCCTGGCCAAGCTGGAGCTTCCCGAGCCGCCCCGGATCCACGAACTCACCCCGGCGGCCACAAGCTCCTGACCTGCGGGAACACGCAGGCCTAGATACACGCCTCCTCGGCGCGCATCCGAGCGTTTCCGCAGGTCAGACTCCGCAAACGTGGGCTATTGGCGCAACCCAGCTGCGGAACGCCGGTTGAAGAATCACACGATGGCCGCCTGCTTCTCAAGCAGAGACGCTATTTACACCACATGGTGGGACGCGGCTG
>DATCGT010000318.1:0-3029 GCA_036508775.1 Tepidiformaceae bacterium
GGAGCCAAGCGTCGAGGCAGTCCTTATCGCCGTGCCTGACCGGTTCCATCTCGACATCGCAACGCGGTGCCTTGAGGCGGGCAGGCACGTCTTGGTCGAAAAGCCAATGGCGAGCAGCTCGGCAGAGTGTGCAGAGCTGGAGCTACAGGTCGCAAGGACGGGTCTGAAGTGCCAGGTCGGCGCAATGCGGCGCCATGATCCGGGCATCCAGTTCGCGCGCGAGTTCATCCGCGCGGAAGTCGGGGAGATCCTCTCCTTTAGCGCGTGGTACGGAGTGTCGTCACTTCGACCTGCTATGGAGCGGACCCTGTTTCCTCCTCTGGTCGTGGACCAACAGGAGCGTGAGAGAGAAGCAGGATTCAAACAGGATCGGCTTCGGTACCTGCTCATGACCCACGGCACGCATTTGTTCGACGAAATCGCGTATCTCATCGGCGATGCCGCGCAACTGGACGCCCGACTCTCGACCAGGGGGGATGACTACAGCTGGCAAGGTCTATGGCAGCTGGCGGACGGCACGTGCGGTCGCTTTGAGCTCTCGGTGAATGTTCACCGGGATTGGTCCGAAGGCTTCGTAGTAAATGGAACAGCAGGCAGCCTGCGACTCAGCACAGATTTTCCCTTCTTTCTGCGGGCAAGCGATGTGAGTGCATTCGTCGAGCGGGACGGGATTTGGCGTCGCCCGATGTTCGGCGACACCAACCCGTACGAGCGGCAAATCGAAGCGTTCGCCCGAGCAATTCGCGATGGATCCCGGACCGATCCTGACGCGGCGGCCGGGTCGGCTGCCGTGAGGGCCGTTGAGGCCGTGGGCCGGTCGGTAAACGGGAACCTCCAGGCGCTGCGATGAACTCTCAACGAGCATCCTTGGAGATAGGCGTCTTCATGCGGACCTGGCAACGCGGCTCCTTGGAGGAGGTGCTTGATCAGGTTGTGAGCGCCGGATTCCGGGTGGTCCAGTTCAACTTCTCGAGTGCCGGTTTCGATCCAATGCCCCACCAGCTCACGTCAACGGATGTCGAAATGATCGCGGAAGCGCTTCGAGCTCGTCGCCTGGAGCCGTGGGGGGTCTCGGCGACCTTCAATGCCATCCATCCTGATCCGACAGAGCGTGATCGACTGCGTTCTACCGCCTGTCAGATCATCTCGCTCGCGCCGGTGCTGGGGGCAACCGCGGTTAGCCTCTCGACCGGAACGCGAGACCCTGCCAACACTTGGCGTTGGCATCGGGACAACTCGTCGCGAGATGCGTGGCGCGATCTGTTGCAGACCATGGAGATTCTCGTCGAAGCTGCCGATGCCGCGCATGTGCTTCTCGGTGTCGAGCCGGAGCCGGCCAATGTCGTTGCGGACGCGGCCCTCGCCGAACGTCTGCTGCGCGAGCTACGATCAGATCGCGTAAGGATCATTCTCGACCCGGCCAACCTCGTGGTGGGCGTACAGGATGCGGCCCATCGCACAGCCATCCTGACCGACGCATTTGAGAAACTCGGGCCGTGGATCATCGCGGGGCACGCGAAAGACGTGTCGCCCGGTGGGTTTGTGGCTCCGGGGAAAGGGCAGCTTGACTGGGGCGAGTTCCTTCGCCTACTGGCTCGGTCCGGGAGTACCGGGCCACTCCTGATCCAAGACGCGTCCGAGGAGGAGGTCGTGATGGCACGGCAGATGCTGGAAGGCATTGCCGCAAGCCTAGGTGGGTGAGGAGAGGCGTCTAATTGGCCACTCAAAGCGTGATCGTCGATGATGGGACCGGTCTTGACGTCGAGCAGGTGGGTGAGGGGCATCCACTAATTGCACTGCATGGGCTCGGCGGGGACCGCTCTCAGCCGCTGCGCCTGCTGACTGGGCTCCCCGCGCGCCTGGTTGCCCCGGACCTTCGCGGCCACGGTGTGGTGCATCGGATACCCGCCGACGACGAATACACGTTCGAGCGCCTTGAGCACGACCTGCGCTGCCTATTGTCGGCGCTCGGTCTTGACGATCCGCTGAACATCGTGGGGTTCTCAATGGGGGCGGGAGTGGCGCTGCGTTACGCGATCACCCACCCCACCCACATTCACAGACTTGTGCTGGTTCGCCCCGCCTGGACGTGTACCGTCTGTCCCGAGAACCTCAAGATCTTCCCATTGATTTCAGGGCTGCTCCGCACCAGCGGGTCTGCTGATCCGTACGTTCGCCTTGCGGCCTCGGGCGAATACCGCGCCATCGCACGCGTCTCGCCAGCAGTGGCGGCATCGCTGGCCGGCCAACTCGACCAGCCGCGGGCTCGGACTCTGGCCGCTCGGCTCGACCGGATGCCCCGCTCGGTGCCATATCAGAACCCAAAGGAACTCGGTGGTGTCTCGGCGCCTACCCTTGTGCTGGCCGTCGAGGATGATCCTGTACATCCAACATCAGTCGCGCGCGATCTGACAGGCGGCCTTCCCGATGCGACGATGGCCACCATCCCCAATACGAACGACCTGGTCGGTTATCGGTCTGGGTTGATCGCGGCCGTCTCGACCTTCCTGGGCGAGCGATGAGTTGGGATGGATGAACGCATCGACGGTTGGCGCGATCTACGCGGGGAGGAGCCCGTGGGGTACAAGAACTCGATCAGTCAGCTCAATTGAGTATTGCCCGGCGTGACAGTATCGCGTGGGGTACAAGAACTCGATCAGTCAGCCCGAGTGGTTGAACATTGCCGGGTCGTGGCAGTATCGGCGCCATGTTCGCTTCACTCCTCTACCTCGCGCTTCTGCGGGCTTCCCCAGCCATGCAAGAACGCCTGTTCGAACGGCCCTGCGACCGGACGATGCTCCTGGAGTCCTCGAACTGGACTGGTACCTGCCGCTGGAACCACGGATCCAGAAGGGTGTGATCGTGGCCGCGCTGCGCCGGTTCGCCGCCGCGGTGACGTCGGCCCTCAAAGCGGATACCCGCCAGATTCTTGTTACTGATCAACGGGTACCGCGAGCGTAGGTTTCGTAGCCTTCTTGAGATGCCATTCATTCTTCTAGACTTCGGGAACGGCGACTGAGGTCCTACGG
>DATCGT010000319.1:0-8428 GCA_036508775.1 Tepidiformaceae bacterium
GTGCGGCGAAGCTCGGCGCGAACTGGGTATTGGGCGAGGTGAGCCGCTGGTTGAATACGGGCGGACGTGATCTGAAGGATCTTCCGGTGACGCCGGAGCGGCTGGCGGGGCTCATCCAGATGGTCGAGGGCGGCAAGGTGACGGGCCAGGTCGCGAAGGACGTGTTCGAGCAGATGGCGTCGAGCGGAAAAGACGCGAAGGGAATCGTGGAGGCGTCGGGGCTTTCGCAGATCAGCGGATCGGACGAACTGGACGGCATCGTGGCGAAGGCGATCGAGGCGAATCCCCAGGCGGTGGCGGACTATCGAGCGGGGAAAGAGACGGCGGTCAAGTTCCTCATCGGGCAGGTGATGCGAGAGACGCGGGGCCGCGCGAATGCGCAGGTCGTGCAGCAACTCATCGAAGCGCAGCTCCGGTGAAACTGCTCAGTCTCCATAGCAATTCGCTCGAAGGGTGGTACACTACCGGGCGATGACATTCCAGCAACTTCGAAGCCACAACATGCTGAAGTGGCTTTACCCGGGAATGCATATCAAGCGGTGGCTTGGGCTGTTGCTGCTCGGCATCGCGCTGATGGGACTGGGCATTTCGTACGTCCTCCGCGAGGCGTACCTGACCTACACGTTCCCCGGGATCTTCTACTACCTGACACTGCAGTTCATTCCGCGCCTTGGTCGCGGGATCTTCTTTATGACGCTGGCGCTGTCGACGGTGGGATTCGCCACCTACCGGCTGAACCAGTCGCTGCTGTACGCCTTCATCCGGCCGGACAGCGACAACAGCCTGGGGATGGCGCAGACCATCTATAACAAGCGCATCCTGAGCCGGGGGCCGAAGATCGTGGCCATCGGCGGCGGGACCGGGCTCTCGATGCTTCTGCGCGGGCTGAAGGTATACACGAGCAACCTGACCGCGATCGTGACGGTCGCCGATGACGGTGGCAGCACGGGGCGGCTGCGGCAGGAGTTCGGCGTCATCGCCCCGGGCGACATCCGACAGTGCATCGCGGCGCTGGCTGAGGCGGAGCCGCTGATGTCGCGGCTGTTCCAGTACCGCTTCAAGGAAGGGAACGGACTCGAAGGGCACTCTTTCGGGAACCTCTTCATCGTGGCGATGTCGGAGATCACCGGGAACTTCGAGACAGCGATCCACGAGACGGGGCGGGTCCTCAACGTGCGGGGATCAATCCTGCCGTCGACCCTGGAAGACGTGACGCTGAGCGCACGGACCAACGGGAACGAGATGGTCCACGGTGAGCACAACATAAGCGAACGCGGGGACAAGATCCGCGAGCTGTTCCTCAACCCCTCGACGGCGGAGGCGCACCCGGATGCAGTGCGGGCGATCCTCGACGCGGACCTGGTCGTCATCGGGCCGGGGAGCCTGTACACGAGCGTGATGCCGAACCTGCTGGTGGATGGCATCAAGAAGGCGCTCTTCCAGACGTCGGCGCGGCGGGTGTTCGTCTGCAACGTCGCGACGCAGCACGGGGAGACAGACGGATTCAGCGCCGCGGACCACCTGGAAGCGCTCGAGCGCCACACTGGGAAGGGCATCGTCGACACGGTCCTGGCGAACAACAACATCGTTCAGCGGCTGCCCGAAGAGTGGCATTCGGACGCGGTCCCGGTCTGCCGGCAGGGGATCGAGGGGCTGGACGGGGTGCGGCTGTTCGAGGCTGACGTGGTCGCCGAACAGAACCGGTACAGGCACGATCCGGACAAACTCGCCGCCACACTGTTACGGCTGTACGATGGTCGAGATGTGCCCGTGGCGACCACGGCCCGTCACCAGAACGAACAGGCAGTCATCCTCACCCGGTAGCAGCGCATGTTATTGAACCTTCTACAAATGGTTGTCTCTGTCACCCTGATCATCGTGATCCTCTTGCAGGTGAAGGGGTCAGGCTTTGGCTCCGCTCTGGGAGGGATGTCCGGTGGTTCGGTCTATCGAACGAAGCGTGGACTCGAAAAGACGCTGTTCCAGGCCACGATCCTCCTGACGATCGTCTTCATCTTCGTATCATTTCTGAGCGTCCAGTCGCAGAAGTAACGGTCCCCTTGTTCTCCCGGCTCCGCTCGTCCCGTAGCTCCCTGGTCATCGCGGGGCTGCTTGTCATCGGGGTGCTGGCCGCTGCGGCGGTATTGCTCCCCCGGCTCATCACCGACGGATCGGTCAAGACAGGCGGCGGGGCGACTTACACCGAAGCGGTGGCGGGCACGTGGCAGCGGATCAACCCGATCTACGCAGACCTGAACGAAGTCGACTCCGACCTCTCGTCGCTCGTCTTTTCGGGGTTGGTGAAGCTGGGGACGGACGGGTCGCTCCAGCCCGATCTGGCAGACCTGCCGGACGTGAGCGACGCGGGCAAGACCTACACGTTCCACCTCAAGCACGGCCTCACCTGGCAGGACGGAGTGGCGCTGACGTCGCAGGATGTCTCCTTCACGATCGCGAAGGTTGTGGACCCTGACTTCAAGGGCGACCCGGCGATGGCCCAGGCGTGGCAGGACGTGACGGTGGAAACGCCGGACGGGGAGACGGTCGTGATGCACCTGAAACAGGCATCGGCGCCCTTCCTGGCACGGAGCGCGACGCTGGGGATTCTGCCCGAACACCTGCTCAAAGGGCTCAGCGCGGCGGCACTGTTCGAGGCCCCGTTCAACAGCGCACCGGTCGGGTCGGGGCCATACCGGCTTACCTCGGTTGATGCGCACCAGGCGAAGCTGATCGCCAATGCGGCATCGTCGAGGGGGCGGCCGGGGATCGACAATGTGGTTCTGAAGTTCTACACGGACTACCCGTCGGCGTTGCGGGCGTTGACCGTCGGAGAGGTGCAGGGGCTGATGGTGGAGGACCCCCTGTCGGATGCGCAGCTCGCGGACATCGGACGGCTGAAGGGCGTGAAGGTCGATCAGCCGCAGTTGACGGCGGAGGTCGTGCTCTACCTCAACAACGACCAGTCTGCGTACTTTGCGGACGAGCGCGTCAGGAGGGCGATATCGCTGGCGCTCGACCGGCAGGCCATCGTCGACCAGACCATGCAGGGACTGGCGACGGGGTCGAGTTCGCCGATAGCGCCGGGAACGTGGTCCTATGCCAGTGAATACGACTCTACGAGTCCGGACCTGGCGACGGCGCGGCAGTTGCTGGACGACGCGGGCTGGAAGCTCCAGCCAACGACCGGGATCCTCGTGAAGGAAGGGGCGGAGTTCCGCTTCACCATCCGCACGGACGACGACCCGGTGCGGATGGCCATCGCCGGGGCCGTGTCGCAACAACTCGACCAGATTGGGATCAAGGCGACGGTAGCGAGCACGACGTTTTCGGTGCTCCGCCGGGACTTCCTGTCGCAGCGCAAGTACGACGCGGCGATCGCGGTCTGGGATGAGGGGACCGACCCCGATCCCTACTTTGGCTGGCACAGCTCGCAGATGGGGACGGCCGGTCTGAACCTGGCGAACTTCGCCGATGTCGTCGCAGACACGCTCATCGCGCAAGGGCGCACTTCGAACGACATCGAGACGCGCAAGGACGACTATCGGCAGTTCCAGGAGGTCTGGAATGAGCTCGAGCCGAGCGTTGTCATCGCCTACCCGCGCTACACCTACATCCACACGGACCAGCTCAAGGGGTATCAGTCCGGCCCCCTGTTCGACCCGGCTTCGCGGTTCACCGACATCGTGCACTGGAAACTCCAGGGGTGAAGCCTCGAGACGTCCGGGTTGTGTTCATGGGTTCGCCGGCGTTCGCCGTGCCTTCCCTGCGGGCGCTTGTGGCGGCGGGATATGACGTTGTGGGCGTCGTGACCCAGCCTGACCGGCCGTCCGGGCGGGGAGGGGCAATCCATCCGCCCGAGGTGAAAGTCGCGGCCCTGGAACTCGGGATCGAGGTATTCCAGCCGGAGACGCTTCGCGACGAAGACGCCCGGGAGCGCCTTCGGGCGTTCGGGTCCGATCTCTTCGTGGTCGCGGCCTACGGCAAGATCCTCGCGCGAGCGGTGCTCGCGATGCCGACGCGTGGCTGTGTGAACGTCCATGCCTCGCTGCTCCCGCGGTGGCGGGGCGCTTCGCCGATCGCGGCCGCGATTCACGCCGGCGACGCCGAGGCAGGCGTGAGCATCATGGAGATGGCCGTTCGCATGGATGCCGGTGCCGTGATCGCGCAGCGAGGGGTGGCTATCGGTCCCGCGGAAACGGCAGGTGAACTTGAGGTCAGGCTGGCGGACCTGGGCGCGGATCTCCTCATAGCGGTTCTGCCGGACTGGTACGATCGACGGATCGCGGCGGTGCCGCAGGACGAGTCACTCGTGACGGTCTGTCATACGCTGAACAAGGAAGACGGGCACCTGGGGGCCGGAATGACTGCCACTGAGGCGGAGCGAACGGTTCGCTCGACCAACCCCTGGCCGGGTGCCTACGTTGAGTATCGGGGGCAGCGCCTGGGGATCTGGCGGGCCCATGCAATCAGTGCTCCGTCGGAGAAGCCGGGCACGACGGCGATCATCGAGAAGACGCCGGCAATCGCGTTCGCGGAAGGGTGGCTCTTGTTGGATGAAGTGCAGCGAGTCGGGTCGAAGCGGCTCCCCGGCAGTGTTTTCCTGAACGGGGAACGTGGCCAGATCGCTCCCGAAGTTGGCCTCCGTGACTGATCTCTTCCGCCTCCTGCCGACCGAGATGGACGAGCTGATGGTGAAGCTTGACCAGCCGCGGTACCGTGCCGACCAGGTCCTCCACTCCCTCTACCATGAAGCTCCCACCTGCATCGCCGAGATCCGGCAGATACCGGCCGCGCTTCGGGCCCAGCTCGAAGCCGAGGGCTACACGATCGGGTCGGCCACCGAAGCCCGCCGGGTAATGAGCAAGGACGGCCTGACCACGAAGCTCCTCCTCGAGATGGAAGGAGGCACGCTTCTCGAGACCGTGCTCATGCAGTACCCGGCCACAGATGGCGGACACCCGCGTTCCACGGTGTGTGTTTCGACGCAGGCCGGGTGCGCCATGGGCTGCGTCTTCTGCGCGACCGGGCAGATGGGTTTCGAACGCAACCTGAAGGCGGAAGAACTCGTCGCCCAGGTAGTCGGACTCGCGCAAGTGCTACGGGCTCGCAATGAGCACATCACCAACGTCGTCTTCATGGGCATGGGCGAACCGCTGGCGAACTACAAGGAGACGATCCGGGCCATCCGGCTGCTGACCGACGCGCGAGCATTCGGGCTCGGGCAGCGAAACATCACGGTTTCGACGGTTGGGGTGATCAGCGGGATCGATCGGCTGGCGGACGAGGATCTGCAGGTCGGCCTCGCGATTTCGTTGCACGCGCCGAACGACGAGCTTCGGCGGAAGCTCGTGCCGACTGCAAATGAGCATTCCGTGGGAGATCTCCTCTCGGCAGCGCGGCGCTACTTCAAGAAGACCGGCCGGCGGGTGACGTTCGAGTACGCGATGCTGGCCGGGGTGAACGACTCCCCGGAGACGGCGAGCGAGTTCGGGCGGCTCCTCCGCGGGACCGGCATCCACGTCAACCTGATCCCGGTCAACCCGACCCCGAGAGGGCACGGCCGCCCGGCACGGCGTGCGACGCTCGAATTCGAGCGCGTGCTGCGTGAGGCGGGGGTGAACTGCACGATCCGGGTGGAGAAGGGGACGGAGATCTCGGCGGCGTGCGGGCAGCTGCGGACCACCGAGGGCGCCCGCAGCGTGGCGGTCAGTTCAGCCGATTAGTCGGCGCCCCAGTCCCCTGGCTCCCGCGAGGATCGTGCGGCCGAGGACAATGCCAAGGCCGACCGCGATGGCCGAGCGGATATCGAGCAGAGTGTGTACATCGCCCCGGACCACGGGTGAGATGAGGATCCCGGTGTGGACTTCGTCGCATGCCACGGAGCGGGCGACGACGGCACCGGTGAACCCCTTGCGAATTGTTGCCTGCTCGATGCGGGCGTAACCGAGGCTCGATCCTTCGATCGTTGCCTGTCGCGCCTGCATTCGCCTAACGGCTGCTCGCTCGAGGGTTACAGTGTCGGCCTCGATGGAACCCACGGCACTGCGGTCTATCGTGACCTCTGTCGCGGTCAGGTCGTTGACCTTCTGCCCTGAAACGTAGGATGTCGACGAGCCGTTGTTGCCTGCCATGAAAACACCCCGTGGGTCGTCAACCGTAGACCGCACCCTCCAAAGACGCAATGCTCGTGGGACGATGCGAACGGCCGATTTCGACTTCGACCTTCCCCATGATCTTATCGCCCAGGAACCCGCGGAACCGCGGGATTCGGCGCGGCTGATGGTGCTCAGGCGCGCCGCCCGTACAATCGAGCACCGCCGGGTCAGCGACCTGCCGGGACTGCTGGCCGCGGGCGACCTCCTGGTGGTGAATGACACGCGCGTCATGGCCGCGCGCCTCTTTGGGAAGCGCGTCGACACCGGTGGAGGGGCGGAAGCGCTTCTCGTTCGCCCGATGACCGATCGGCGCTGGGAGGTCCTGTTCCGGCCAGCGCGGCAGGCCATCCCGGGGCGGACGTTCGTGTTCGACGCGAATGACGGTCCGCTGCCAGCGGTGGTCTCACGGCGCGAAGAGCGCGTCGTCGAGCTTGAGTTCGGGCGTGACTTCGACCCGGCGACGGCGGGCCAGGTGCCGCTGCCTCCGTACATCAAGGGATATTCCGGAGACCCGGAACGCTACCAGACGGTCTACAGCCTCGATGCGCGCAGTGCCGCTGCTCCGACTGCGGGATTGCACTTCACCCGCGAACTGCTGGAGCGGCTGCAGGCAGCAGGCGTGGATCGGACGGCGGTGACGCTGGAGGTTGGGCCGGGGACCTTCCAGCCGGTCACGGTCGACGATCCCCGGGAGCATCAGCTCCACGCGGAGCACGTCACGGTCTCGGAGGAGGCCGCGCGGGCGATCCGGGAGGCGAAGGCGGACGGACGCCGGCTGGTGGCAGTAGGGACGACGGTGGTACGGACGCTGGAGCATGTCGCGCGCGAGCAGGGGCAGGTGGTGCCGTATGCCGGCTGGACATCGCTCCGGATCCTGCCGGGGGACGCGTTCCAGGTCGTGGACGTGTTGCTGACGAACTTCCATCTGCCGAAGTCGACGTTGCTGATGCTGGTCTGCGCGCTCGCGGGGACCGAGTTCGTACTGGACGCCTACCGGGAGGCGATTGCGCTCGGCTACCGCTTCTACAGCTTCGGCGACGCGATGCTGATCCTGCCGTAGCCGTTAGCCGTCAGGCTGGCAGGTGCCACCGACCGGCGCGAGCGACTCAGCGACTACTCGTCGTCGTCGTCATCATCGTCGTCGTCGTCTTCCTCAGCCGCAGCACGGCCCGCGGGAACGAGCGCGATGTCCGCGCCCTCGCGCCGGCCCTTCTTCGGGGGCACTGCCTTGAGCGATTCGGCCAGGGAGGCGAGGTCGGCGGCTGAGGTGCCAGCGGGGGCAACGACCACGGCCACGCCGGAGTCGCGGAGGACGCGAAGTTCGGCGACCGGCGCCTTCACGGTCACGGTGCCGAGCAGGGCGGTCGAGGAGAACGAGGCGAGCCGGACCATGTTGAGCTGGCTCGCCAGCGTAAGGGTGCCGTCCAGGTGCTCGACGAAGAGGCCATCGAGACCGAGGGGGCCAAGGGCGCGAAGGGTGGTGTCGTCGATAGCCTCGGGGAGGGCGACGACATGGCCCATGCGCTCGGAGTCGACGGCGGTCGAGGATGTGGATTCGAGGGGGCTGATGACGAAGTCGCAGCCCGCTTTGCGAAGGGCCTCGGCCCCGGCGTCATCGAGCGCGGGGACACGGACGCCGATGCAGGCCTTCGGGGCGGCCACGGCGGTAATCGCCTTTGCGCCGGTAGCGGCATCTGTCGCGGTGATGATGACGACGTCGGCGCCGGACTCCAGGATCGTTTTCGCCGCACCCGCGTCGGCGGCGATGGCGCCCAGGAGCATCGCGCGGGGCTTCTCCTGGATGGCGCGGCCGAAGCCGACTCCGCCTTCGCGGCGACCGATGCTGTTGATCTTCTTCTGGAGCTGACTCAATTCATCCCCTCCGGCTTCTGCTAACGCCTAGGCGAGCAGAGATTCATTGTCGTTTGCGCGCGATGCTGGGGGCAACCGGAGGGCGGGTGGAGAGGTGGTGCCGTACACTGGGATCTACCGAATTTGAATAGGGAGCCCCTGTGAAGAGCTATTCCGCACCGCCCCAGATGAGCATCGACCCAAAGAAGAGCTACGTCGCGACGATCGAAACGACCGCCGGCACGATGACGGCAGAGCTGTTCCCGGGCGACGCGCCACTGACGGTGAACAACTTCGTCTTCCTTGCGAAGGACGGGTACTACGCCGACGTGATCTTCCACCGCGTGATCAAGGGATTCATGATCCAGGGTGGCGATCCGACGGGAACCGGGACCGGCGGGCCGGGGTACAAGTTCGCGGAC
>DATCGT010000320.1:0-7046 GCA_036508775.1 Tepidiformaceae bacterium
TTACAAGGTCACGTCAACACTCGACTGGGGCCAGACCGATACGGCCGAACAGATGATCCGCGCCATGATTAACCAGGGACTGGCGAACGGTTGCGGCTGCTACAATGCCGCGCTCACGACGATCGACCCAACGACGGGGGAGGTGATCGTCTACGCCCCGAATCGTGACTCATCGTACGTATCCGATCGACGCGTTGCCGGGGATATCGACCAGATCACCGAGATCAATCAGCCCGGGTCGTCCTTCAAGCCGGTGGTCTACCTGGCCTTCTTCGACGATCTCAACAAGAACCCGATGAGTACCATCTGGGATACCAGCCCGCTCACGATCGGCAGTACCTCCATCGTCAACCCACGTAATGATGGGAAGTCTGGCGAAGGGCTGATTACGGCCAGGGCGGCGCTCGGAGGATCGCAGAACGTCGGCGCCTTCAGGGCAGCCGCAGAAGTTGGTCCCGACAACGTTATCGCGATGGCGAAGAAGATGGGCATCACAACGCTGGACCAGAACTTCGACCCCACCTTCCGCTCCCACCCCGACGTCACCTATGGGGCATCGATCGCGACCGGGGGCGCCAACATTCGCATCATGGATATGGCGTACATGAACTCCGTGATCGCCAACATGGGCGTGATGGTCGGCGTACCGACGCTCGCGAAGACCGTCCAGTTGAAGGACCTGAAGAGCACAGCGCTCGATACGGGTGATGACTATCAGCTGGCGCTGCAGCAGAAGCTCGACTTCCAGCGAGGCAACATCCGCATCCCGGGTACGCGTGATATCGACCCGGTCGTCGTTCTCAAGGTCGAGGACAAGGACGGCAACGTCCTCTACGACCACGCGACGGCGGGGGATCTGAAGAAGGAACAGGTCGTGAACGCCGGCTCCGTCTGGCTGCTGCAGTCGATCCAGACCGACTGCACCGCGCGGTTCATCATCTGGGGCTGTGGTAGCTCGAACACGGATACCGGGCTCGACGCGTTCGTCGACGGCGTGAAGATCCCCGAGGGCATCAAGACCGGGACGCAGCAGGGCCCGCTCAGTTCGTCCGATACGCTGGCCACCTGGATGAACGGTTACTCACGCTACGCCGCCACGTCGGTCTGGGTCGGCAATGCCGACAAGTCACTGGTGCGCGACGGGACCTTATCCAACTTCGCCTCTGCCAATACGACGACAACGCTCTTCAAGACGTGGATGGGAGAATACCACCACTACCTGATCACGAAAGGCGTCTTCACGACGCCGGCGAACTTCGATTCCTTGAGGCCGCCCAACGTGACCCAGGCGTCAATCATTTCGCCGACCACCGAACGCGGCATGAAAGGCGGCTGCGACCAGACAGTCACGGCCTGGATCCGGACCGATGTGTCCTATGCCGGCGATTGCGAATCAAAACAGATCGATAGCCGAAATGGATTACTGGCGAGCGATCAGACGCCGGCCCAGTTCGTTGTGACGAAGCAGTTCGTGAAGTTGCCGGCGCTCAGGCCGGACCTCGCGGTTGAACTTGCGAAACAGCTCAAGATCCCGGTCGCACCGACCGAGAAGAGCGCGGGACAGGTCGCCCTTGAGATCACGAACCTGACCAACGGCAAGACGATCAGCGCCAACACCACGGTGATCGGCAGTGTCCAGGATGGGGGCCTGACGGCATGGAAGCTCGAACTTGGCGCAGGCGATACTCCGACGGTCTGGACGACGATCGGCACTGGTACGGACAAAGTGAGCAGCGGCGTACTCGGCACGATTGATCTCGCCGGGCTCGCGAGCGGCGTCTACACGGTGCGGCTCTCGGCCGATGACACCGTGGTCGTGGGGCTATCCGCGTCCGTGGTCTTCAACATCAAGGGGAGCGGAGCGCCGCCTCCCGGAACGCCGACGGTGACCCCCACTGGTACCGCCACTGGGACGCCCACTGCCGGCGCGCGGACGCCCACTGCCGGCGCGGGAACCCACACGCCGGCAGCTACGCCAGCCCACTGAGTTTTAGTCTTTAGAGTCCCCTGTCGACAACGAAAGCGCAGAGGTCGCTGACCCGGCGCGCATAGCCCCACTCGTTGTCGTACCAGGCGGCCACTTTGACCAGGTTTCCGCCGATCACGTTGGTGCAATTTCCGTCGACGATGCTCGACCGGTCGTCGCCCTTCATGTCCATGGACACCACCGGGTCGAGCGTGAAGCCGAGAATGCCCTTCATCTTCCCGGCCGCAGCCGCCTTTGCAAACTCATTCACCTCGTCTTTCGTCGTATCCCGCCCCGTGACGGCGACGAGTTCGACGATGGAGACCGTCGGCGTGGGTACGCGGTACGAGAGGCCGTCGATCTTGCCGTCGACCTCTGGGATTACCAGTCGCAGTGCCTTGGCGGCGCCGGTGGACGTGGGAACGATATTCATGGCGCCCGCCCGCATTTCGCGGAGGTCGCTGCCGCCGGCGCGGTCCAGGATCTGCTGTGAGTTTGTGTAACTGTGGATCGTCGTCATCTGGCCTTTGACGATGCCAAGGTTGTCGACAAGAACCTTCACGACGGGTGCCAGGCCGTTGGTCGTGCAGCTTGCGTTCGAGATGATGTGGTGCATCTTCGGGTCGTACTTCTCGGCGTTGACGCCCAGCACGATCGTGAAGTCCTCGTTCTTGGCAGGCGCGCTGATGATCACCTTCTTGACGGTGTCGCGGCGGTGCGCCTTGGCGAGGTTTGCGTCCGTGAAGAAGCCGGTGGACTCAATCACGATTTCGGCGCCCACCGAGCCCCAGGGAATCGCCCCAGGATCCCGCTCGCTGAAGACCTTGATCACTCGTCCGTCGACCGCGATGCCGCCGTCGACGGCCTGGATCTCCCGGTTCCAGCGGCCATAGCTGCTGTCGTATTTCAGCAGATTGGCGTTGGTTGCGCCGGGTACAAGGTCATTGATAGCGACCACCTCGAGCTTGTCTCCGTAATGGTCGCTGATCGCCTTGAGAGCCTGCCTGCCGATTCGGCCGAATCCGTTAATCCCAATTTTCGTCACCATAAGCCGCCTCCTGAGAGCGAATGCCACCCAGACTAGCTGTTTCGCCTTAACCGGGAAACTCGCTACCGCACGTCGGGTTCGTCCAAGGCTACACCTGTGCGATGGCCTTACGAGTCATGCCCGTGTGCATCGTATCCATAGTTTGATGCTATAGCTGCAGGTTCCGACGATAGTCGCGACTGCCTTCCTGCTCGAATCCGGCCATCCGACTCTATAAGTGAGCGATCCTGAGAGGGGAAACACTAATGCTTCGAACAATCGTCATCTGCCCGGCCTGCGAGCTTCACTTCCTGTCGTCGCGGCCAAAGACCTTCTGCCCTGGTTGTCACTCGCTGGTCGAGCCCGAATCGGGCTCCTAACGGCCCGTTGCGTCTGCTGACGATCCAAAGATGTCGGCAGGCGACCTTATGACCGCGGCGCCGGGGACAGGGCCGAGCCAGTCGGCTGCGTAGAATATGCAGCCGGTGTGTTCGAGCACTTCAAGGCCGGCTCTCTCTCCTGAAACGAACACGCAGGCGCTCGGTTCGTAGTCGAGAAATGCGAGGCAGTGGGTAAAAAACGCTCACCTGCATCCCAATGGCTACCCGCTGGCGTGGCTGCGAGGACGCTGAGGAAGCGGTCGAGTCCTGTCGATGCGATCGCTTTCAACGCAATCGCATGGGGTTCGCGCGAGATCGCGCCCACTTCAATTTGCCGGGCGCGCAGGCGGGCGCGCGCCATGCAGATGCCCTCATGGACGAGCAGCCGTTTCATTGCGCCTCGGGTCAGGATCTCGCGACAGAGCAGTTCGCAGCGTTCGCGCTGTTGGGGATCGTCGACCAGTATCGCGAGTGCGTGTTGAAGGGGGCGGTACTCCATCGCCAGCGGGCCGGCATCGATCCGGCGGGCGCACACGCTCGCTATGGCCTCTTCCACGGCGTATTGCCATGCGTCCCGCGAATCGAGCAGGGCCTCATCCATGTCAAAGATGATCGCTTTTGGACGGGGCAACGGCACCGTCCGCGCTTGCATCGTTACACCGGGATGCCGAAATAGCGTCGCGCCGCTTCGTATTCTTCCGGAGTGTTGAAGTCGATTTCGCACGAGGCGTCGGATGGAACATCGACGATGTCGGCCCGGTGGGCGTCGACCACGGATTGCAGTCCGCCGGTTGCATCTTCCACGCGAAGGACTTCATCGCGGAGTTTCCCGCTAACCACGATGGGGTGCCCGTGCCGCCCGTCGAATACTGGCATGGTGATTACTCCATCAGTACCGTGGGCCGCGAGAAGACTCTTCAGGAACGCGGCAGGCCGCGGAGAATCGACGTTTTCGATCAGAATCGCGCTTGCGTCGCGGTTCACGGCCCTGGCGCCAATTCGCAGAGAGGTGGCGCGACCCATGTGGTAGCGCGGATTCAGCATGATCCGGCACTTCAAATGGCGCATCTGCCGTGAGATGTCATCGGCCCGGTGTCCGAGGACCACAACGACCTCGTCGACCCCGGCTTCGAGGAGCTGGCGCACCTGGTAGCAGATGAGCGGTTCCCCATCCCAGTCCAGTAATGCCTTTGGCTGGCCCATCCGGGCGGACAGTCCTGCGGCGAGGAGGATGCTCGAGATCACGGCTCGAGTCTACCGGGAACGGGCCCTGATAGCGAACCGGTTCCCTTTACGGCCGGGGCGCCTAGGACTCCTGGACTACCTCAGTGGAACGCGGGCGATCGAAGGGGTTCGCGACACCATATTCGGTTGTCAGCAGCCGCAGGAAATCGCGGAGCGGAGGCGAACCTACGGCCCGGTTCCGGAGCACGTGAACACCAACTTCGCGCTGTGCGGGCTGTTCCATGTCGGCGATCCTGACCTGCTTGAGCGTACCGGTCGCCACTTCGCGACCGACGGTCACAACCGGCAGGATCGCGATACCGAGGCCTGCTTCAACCATGTGCTTCGTCGCTTCCATGGAGTCGAGTTCCATAACTGACTCAGGGACGACGCCAGCACGGAGGAAGAGGCTGTAGATCAGTCCGTGGTAGCTGGAGCTTCGTTCAAAGAACAGGAACGACTGCCTCCCGGCTTCCGCGACCGTAATCTGTTCGCGGTTCGCAAAGGGGTGATTGGGGGCAGTCACCAGCGCCAGGTCATCGTTGAACAAGTGCAGCGACTCGATCTCGGGGTGCTGGGTCAGGCGCGTGATCGCGACATGAATTTCGCCCGCGAGGAGCTCGTCGATGATCTCCTCGGTCGAGCCGGTGCTGAGATGGATGTGGACACGCGGACGGGACTCACGAAAGTGCTTCAGTGTGCCGGGCAGCACGTAGGTAGCGATCGTCGAACTGGCGCCGATGCGAATGCTGCCAACGTCGCCGTGGCGGACCGCCTCGAGGGCATCGATACCCTCCTGGACGGCGGTCAGTGCGCGCTGGGCGTGTGGCATGAACGCGATTCCCGCGTCCGTGAGTGTCACGCTTCGGCCGGTGCGTTCGAAGATGCGCTCGCCGAGTTCGCGTTCGAGCGACTGGATGCGGGCCGTCACCGAAGGCTGGGTCAGAAACAGCGCCTCCGCCGCGCGGCTGAACGAGCGATGATGAGCTACCTGTAGGAAGGCCTCAAGTTGGGCTAATTCCAAGTAATCCTCCCCGGATGTCCGGGCCCGATTCGCGCCCGCCAGATCGTTTTTAGCTTAATTGATTTGGCCTCAAGCGGAAGTACCTCGAACGATTGAGCATATTGGAGACATGCTTATTGCGAATGAGTTGTGTCCGCTCCTTCGGGGTGGACACCCGCCTTTCGGACCACGACGTCACCTTCGACCCTCGCCTGGCACGCGAGGCGCAGCCGGGGGTCCTCCACCGACCGCGGGCCGCGCTGGCGAACGAGGTTCTGGCGCTCGTATCGCCCCATGGGACTCAATCGCGCGAGCCCGGCGATGACTTCCATCGCGCAGTTGGTGCATTCGCCGGTTCTCCCGCAGCCGACTGGCCAGAAGTAGCCACGTACGGAGACCGCGTCCATGACCGTCTCGCCGGCGGACGCTTCGACTTCGATTCCGATAGGTTCAACCCGAATACGAGGCACGGTTGCGATCGTAGCACCGAAGCCGGGGAAGCCCGGACTCAGTGGCCCCTCGCTGGTTCGCTCCAGAGGGCCCCGTTTGACGTGGCATTCCGCTGCGCTGGACGCCGCCCCTGCACAAGGATGCCAACAACCTCGCTCCACTGGCTTGCGAAGGCGACTGGCGTTCCTAGCGCGGCCTCCACTTCCGCGCAGGTCAAGCTGTCGAGGAAGCGCTCCCCGAAGTAGTCCAGGCTCGCCCGCGGCAGGATGAAGCAGTCTGGGGAATCACCGCCTAGCTGGTCAATGTAGTCCTTGCCGCAAAGCAGCCCGCTCACGTTGACGCGTTCACCGAAGACCGTGTTCTTGATGGGGCGGACACCGATGGTCGCGCCTGTGAGCTCCTCCATCTCTCTGGCGATCTCCGATAGGAGGGGCGCGATCAACGTTCCCCCGGCCAGCACGACGTTGTGGAATCGGAGGGTGGGCGCCCCCTTCGCGGCAGCGAGCCGCCGCTTTGTCCGTGCCCAGTCGTTGAGCATGGTTCGAACCATGCCGATGCCGTTTTCGTATTGCGGGAAGCCGTCATAGTGCGTCGCCGGGGGCAAGGGAAGCTTCGCCGTCACGTAATACTCGTCGGAGCACTGGACGATGCTCGCGCCGTGGCGCTTTCGAAATTCGCGCTGCCAGTCCCGCACCTGTTCAACGATCGTTCTCGCGTAGTCCGGGTCCGGTGCCACCAGTTCGATGTGGCTGTGTCCGAGGGACCAGTCTTCCAGCCTCGGGCTGGCTCCCACCGGGACTATCGATATGGTCTGGACGGCCGGATAGAGTGCTGCGAGGTCGGCGACCGACCGCTCGAGGTTGGTGCCGTCGTTTACGCCGGGGCACAGCACGATCTGCGTGTGCGCCTCGATTTCCAGCGCTCCCAGTCGTCTCAGGTCGGCGATGATGTCGGGTGCCCGGTCATTACCGAGCATCTTGCGGCGGAGCGACGGTT
>DATCGT010000321.1:0-6213 GCA_036508775.1 Tepidiformaceae bacterium
GCCGCGGTCGTCTTCGTGGTTGTCGAGTCTGCGCTGGTTTTCGCCATCTTTCGCTATCGCCGAAAGCGGCCCGGCGAACTCCCAAGACAGGCGCGCGGCAGCAATCTGATCGAGGTGCTATGGATGGGTATCCCCGTCCTCATCGCGGCGTCGATCTTCACCTTCACATCCATAACCCTTCAGAAGGTCGACCATGGCCCGCAGACCGGTGATCTGAAGATTGAGGTCACGGGTTTCCAGTGGCAGTGGCAATTTGTTTACAACCTGAATCAGCTCGGGCCCGGCTCAGACCCCAACGCAACGGCACAGATCAAGATCGTGGGCACCAGGGACCAGGAACCGACGCTCGAACTTCCGGTCAACGAGCCGGTCGACTTCAAGCTCATTTCGAACGACGTGATTCACTCGTTCTTCGTCCGCGACTTCCTCTACAAACTGGACGTGGTCCCCGGTCGTGACAACGAATTCCGTGTGACTCCGCGGCAGACTGGCGACTTCATAGGCCAGTGCGCGGAACTCTGTGGCATGGACCATGCCCTGATGCGGTTCAATGTGAAGGTCGTCGAGCGGCCGCAATTCGACAAGTGGATCGCGGACCAATCGGCTGCTGCCGCCATGGCCGCAGAACGGGTACGGTGATGCACCAGCCTTCGCTATCGGCCGCCCGCCAGCGTCGCCCTGTCCTCGAATGGCTCAGCACCGTCGACCACAAGAAACTTGGCCTGCTCTACCTGTACACGACGATGTTCTTCTTCGGGGTGGGTGGCATCCTGGCTCTGCTCGTCCGCACGCAGCTTGCCGTCGCGGATAACCACTTCGTCAGCAATGACGTCTACAACCAGATCTTCACGATGCACGCATCGACGATGATCCTCCTCTTCCTCATCCCAATATGGGCCGGCTTCGGGAGCTACATGGTTCCGCTCCAGATCGGCGCCAGGAACATGGCCTTCCCGAGAATCAATGCGCTCTCATTCTGGCTGCTCCCACCGGCGGGGCTGATCATGTTCTCCGGCTTCCTCGTCAGTGGCGGCGCCGCGCAGGCCGGCTGGACCGCGTACAGCCCTTTGGCCCGGACGCTCGGCACCGGAATGGACCTCTGGATCATCGCGGTCGTCATCCTGGGAATTTCGTCCACGATCGGTGCGGCGAATTTCCTCGTGACGATGTTCCGTCTGCGCGCGCCCGGCGTGACGATATTCCATATGCCCATTTTCTGCTGGACGATGCTCGTCACGTCCTTCCTTCAACTGCTGGCGACCCCGGTACTCGTCGCGGCCCTTGTGATGCTCTTCATCGACCGCAACTTCGGCGGATCGTTCTTCGACCCGAACGGCGGTGGGAACGTCATCCTCTGGCAGAACGTGTCCCGGTTCTACTCGCACCCGGCTGTGTACATCACGATCCTACCGGGGATGGGCATCGTGTCGGAAGTTCTGCCTGTCTTCTCAAGGAAGCCGCTGTTCGGCTACAAAGCGGTTGTCTTCGCAACCGTGGGTATCGGCGGTCTCGGCTTCGCCGTCTGGGCGCACCAGGTGTTCACCAACGGAGTCGTCATGAAGCCCTATGTCGGGCTCATGACGGCCATGATCGGCGTGCCGACCGGCGTCATGAGCTTCAACTGGCTGGGCACCATGTGGCGCGGTTCGCTCGAGTTCACCACTCCGATGCTGTTCGCAATCGGGTTTATCAGCATGTTCCTGATCGGCGCCATCGACGGAAGCTACAGTGCCGCCACGCCGGTCGACTTCGCCATCCACGACACCTATTTCGAGGTTGCTCAGCTGCACTACGTTCTGTTCGGCGGTGGCGTCTTCGCGGTCTTCGGGGGCATGTACTACTGGTTCCCGAAAATCTGGGGACGAAAGCTGAACGAGACGCTCGGGAAGATCCATTTCACTCTGATGATCATTGGCCTCAACTTCACGTTCTTCCCGATGCACGTCCTCGGCCTGAACGGCATGCCACGCGGCATCGTGACGTATACATCTTCGAGCGGATGGGACACTTTGAACCTGTTCTCTTCGATTGGCGCTTTCATCATCGCGCTTTCGATGTTCCCGTTCCTGGTGAACTGCTTCATGGCCTTCCGGCGGCCGAAGGATCAGCCGAACGACCCCTGGGAGGGCAACACCCTCGAGTGGTGGACCACGTTCGCCACCCCCTCCACACAACTTTGACGATCTCCCACCAATTCACTCGGAGCGGCCCCTTTTCGACCTTCGCCACCCTGAACTCACGACGGGCCCCTAAATGGCGGCACGTAGCGGGCTTCAGCGGCAGGAAGAGTCGATCAGCATACCGATGCTGGGCTTCATCCTCTTCATCGCGTCGGAGGTCATGTTCTTCGGCGGCCTCTTCGCGGCTACTTCATTGGACGGGCGGATGCGCCCCACTGGCCGCCCGTCGATCTCCTGACACCCGCTCAGGTCGCGCAGGGGGTTCAACTTAAAGTCGAGGTCGCACTGCCGGCCATCGCCACGGTCCTGCTGATTACCAGTTCATTCACGATGCAATGGGCGGTCAGCCAGATCCGGCGTGGGAACCGCAACGGCCTGATATGGGGATTGCTCATCACCATCGTCCTGGGCGTGGTCTTCCTGACGATGCAGATGTACGACTATTCCCAGCTGCCGTTCGGGGTGAGTGACACTGTCTACGGGACCACGTTCTTCACTCTGACAGGATTCCACGGGGCGCATGTCGCGGGCGGGGTGATCTTCATGACCGTCTGCCTGGTGCGTTCTATGGGGGGGCAGTTCTCAGAGAAGCATCACGACGCCATCGAAGCATGCTCGCTGTACTGGCATTTCGTTGACGTCGTCTGGATCGCCCTTTTCACGACCCTGTACATCGTCCGCTGACGCGCCGCCCGAGCCAGGAGACCACAAGCATGAGTCACGCCGGCACCGAAGGCCCCGAACACGAGGAAGACCACCTTCCCGAACCGAGCGTCTGGCCGTTGCTCGCTGGTGCCGCAGCCATGCTCGTCGAGCTGTCACTGATTTTCTGGACCAGGGACAAGCAGAACAGCTTCTCCGGTCCGGTTTTTGGTGCCGCCGCCCTCTTCCTGCTGCTCGTGGTAGCCGGGTGGGCGACCGAAGACAGCCGCATGCGAAGGCGGGCTGAGCGCCGAGAAGTCGTTCTAACCCGGGACGCGAGGTACACGCAGGTCGTCACGTTCGCAATCGCGGAGGGACAACTTGCCCCCGCACGGTCGGAATCGGGCGTCCTGACGGCCATCGAGGCCGCCGACAGCGCACTTCACAACCTCGCGGGCTTCCAGGACCTCCGCATCAGCCTTTCACCGGCCGACATCGGTCCGACGCAGGTGCTGGTTGAGACCACGTGGGCCGACCGTGAAGGGCTCGCGAGTTACGAAGAAACACGCCAGACGCTGCTTGACCTGATCAACAGCCATGATGACGAAGTTGCGGACGGCTCCGTCCAGGTGTTCGACATGCAGGTCATCCGCGATACCAGGGAGCCAGGTTTCCGATTTGCTCTCGGTCCCGCAGCGACGATCCTGGGCGTTCGTCGTTGGAGGATTCATGATCGGCGCCGGGCTGACGGTGTTTCAGAAGAGTTCGAATGCGGTCGCAGCGCCCGCGACCGTCGTGGCTGGGCCAACCGACGCGCCGGGTACCACGACCGTGACCGCGACCGACAACAAGTTCGACAAGACGGCTCTCACCGCGACTGCAGCTCAAGAGTTGACTGTCACCTTGAAGAACAGCGGCAAGGTGCCCCACAACATCCATTTCTTCGACAAGAAGGGTGGCACCTCGATCGCAATGGCGAACATTACCAGCGCGGGACAAACGGCGACCATCAAGTTCACTCCCCCGACGGCCGGGACCTACTACTTCCAGTGCGATGTCCACCCGGACCAGATGTTCGGGACGCTGACGGTCAAGTAGCGCGGCCTGGCCCCGCTACTCCAGTACGCCGTCTACGAGCAGTTCGACGAACTCTTCGTCAGTCACCCCGATGATCTGCTTGCAGACGTACTCGTTGTCCTCGCCGATGAGCGGCGCGGCCTTGGTCACCTTGCTGGGCGTCTTTGAGAGCCTGAACGACGGGCCGTCATAGGTCCGCAGCCCCATCTCCGGGTGCTGGAGCTTCGCGTAATGCTTGCGGTGCTTCAGCTGCGGATCGCGATGCATGTCCTCGGGTGATTGCACGACGCCGCAGGGGACTCCCTGTGATTGCATCCACTCCATCATCTCGTAGCTGGTGAACTTCCTGACGGTGGCGCCATCGGACTCTTCCAGGACCTCTTCCTTGGGGTCGTAAGGGCGCCGGGTCATTGCATCGATCCACTGGGACAGATGCCGGTCGATCTCGTGCTGCTCGTTCAAGCGTTGCCACTTCCGACGCATGCGATCGAGGTCACACCACTCCGGCCGGCCAAGGGCCGCCTTCAGGCCGGTCCAGTGCTGTTCGGTGAAGCAGGCGATGACGAGGTAGCGGCCGTCGCGGCAGCGGTAGCAACCGTGCGGGGCAGCTTCCGGGTCGCGGTTGCCCATCCGCTTCTGGTCGTGAGCATTGGCGGTCCAATCGAGAACAGCGGTGCCGAGGCCGTGCACGGCAGCTTCCATCTGACCGAAGTCGATGAACTGCCCCTCGCCGGTCCGGCGGCGGTGATCGAGGGCCGCAATCAGTCCCATCGCGGCAAGATGCGGCACGAGGAAGTCCGTGTAGGCGACACCCGTCCCAATGGGAGGCCCATCTTCCCACCCGGTGAGGTGGTTGAAGCCCGCGGCTGCCTGCAGGGAGTGCCCGTAGCCGCTGTACTGGGCCCATGGCCCGGTCTTGCCATAGAGAGGCATCGACATGACCACGAGGTCCTCTCGCACGGCTCGCAGCGATTCGTAGCCAAGTCCGAACCGTTCGAGTGTCCCGGGCGTGAACGAATCCGCGACGACGTCACAGGTTGCGATCAATCGCTTGAGCAACTCGGGGCCCTTCGGACTCTTGAGATTTACCGATAGGCACTTCTTGGAACTGTTGAAGTTCGCGTAGTAGCCAGAGCGATTGATGCCGGGCACGTTGTCCGGGAACGGCCCCACGCGCCGCAGGGTCTCCGGGTAGGTGGTCGACTCGATGCGGATGACTTCCGCACCGTTCTCAGCGAGGTACTTTGTCACGGTCGGTCCGACTCCCACCCAGGAGAAGTCGGCGACGCGAAGCCCCTCGAAAGGCTGCTTCAGTGCCGTTTTCTTAGCTGGCGGCATTGCAGAGCCTCATATCACCATCCTCATCTTCAGCCGGCGGAGTTCCGCCGGATCGAGGCCCAGGAGGCCCGAATACACAGCCTCGTTATGTTCACCGATGTGCGGGGCCCGGCCTCGTTGGGCCCAGGGCGTTCCGCTCATCTTGAAGGGAGCACCGGGATAGACGAATGATTCACCCAGGTCCTCGTGACGGACCCTCACCCAGTAATCGCGGGCGGCCAGGTGTTTGCTTTCGACAATCTCGCCGGGGCTGAAGACGGGCGCCCAGCCGGAATTGCGGCGCTGCGCCTCGGCGACGAGATCTTCCTTGGGCCGGCGCTTGCAGAACATGCTCAGCGTCTCTTCGACGTAGTCCCGCTCCACCTGCTGCAGCTGCATGCTCGCCAGCTTCTGGCGCCACTCAGGGCTGGCGATGCCGCGGTCCTCGCCAGTCTCGGCCAGCCAGTCGATGATTGGGCCACCGGCCGGGCCGATCAGCCCACCGACCTGGAGCGCCACGAGCCAGCCATCCTTGGCTTCGAAGAGATAGCGGGCACCCAGCCCGGCGGCCGAATTGCGATAGACACCGGGGCCCGGGTTGTTGCGCTTGAGGATGTCCCAGGTCTGCTGGTTGTAGTCCATGGTATTGGCCATGGCTTCCTGCATGGACGCATCAACGTGCTGGCCGATCCCGTTATTCACGCCGCGCGCGTAGAGGGCAACCATCGCGCCAACACCGGCCTGGAAGTTCACCTGCGTATAGGCCTGGGGTGCGAGCGTCCGCACGGGGCCGTGCTCGGGGTCACCGTTCAGGTACATCTGGCCGCCCATCGCGGAACCGACGATATCCGTGGCGAGCAAATCCTTGTAGGGACCCGTCTGGCCGAAGTTCGTGATGCTGACGACGATGATGCCCGGGTTGATGGCCGAGAGGGTCTCGTAGTCGAGCCCCAGGGCCGCTGCCTTACCCGGCGCCGAGGCTTCGATCACGATGTCG
>DATCGT010000322.1:0-2616 GCA_036508775.1 Tepidiformaceae bacterium
TAGCGTTTAAACTGTTGCTACGGGTCTACCCATCGGTGGATTCGGGGTTAGCTAGACCGAGTTGGCGCCGTCGGAGACCCTCATGCAGGCGCTGCCAGAGCCCCCCACCGCGGACAACGGCGACTCGGCAGCCCCAGTTGACCTGGACGTGTGGTCGCCCGGAGGAGCGATGAGCAGCGCACGACGGAGCGAGTGCATTAGCCTGTCTGTCGTTCTTCCCAGCGCGATCGGCCAGCCAGTCCCATGGGGGTAAACGACACGATTACGAACCCGGCATTGCGTGTGGTCGCCAACCTTACCGATGACACTCGTGGACTGGCCCAGATCACGAACCTCTGCTCTCCTTGGGCTGCGATCCTAACAAGATACGTCTCGGCTTCCTCGCGCAGCGCTTCGATAGTCTCGGGGGGATAGAAGAAGTCGGCGGAGATCGCCGGGTTCGCACTTGGTGGCACGTCTAGCCCGGACAAGTGCCTCAGAGGCGTTCGGTCTCGAAGCGAGGCTGCGGCCAACGGGGTGAAATAGCCTGTTGGTGACGGGGGCGAAGACGACGGGGATCTTGGTCGGCGTGAAACGGAGATGCCCGGTCAGGAGGTTGGTTCGGCAGCTTCGTAGCCGCTGATTATCTCCAGTAATGACGACGTCACCTCATGCTGGCGCGCCTCGCGGTAGTCTCGCGTGAGCTCGCGAACGATCCGATCAGCGTTATCCCTGGCGAGACGCATCGCAACGACGCGTGCCTGCTGTTCGCTCATGAACGACTCAATCACAGCTTCATAGAGGCCCATCAAGAGGTCTTCGGCGAGCAGGTGAGCGATGAGTGACGGAGCATCTGACGATGGCTTGACCTCGAGGGGCGACGACGCGGAGCCAGGGATGACGGACGCTGGCGGCCAAAGCTGGTTGATGACGACGGTTGATCCGAACCGTTCGCCCGGGACGTGCCGGATGACTTCGATCCGGTCGTACCGGTGGGTCTCGGCCAGGTCGAGGAGATCAAGGGCGATTCGCTCGATCTCGGTATACGCAGGAAGGGTGAGCGAGGGGAGCGAACTCGAGTAGGTTACCGTGCGACCCGCGTCCACGAGCAGGCGTCTGCCCCTTTCGCCCAGGCAAATGAGGTCAGTGATCAGGCCATCAGCCTGGTGACTCCGCGCTCGGTCAATGCCTGCCCTCACCACGCGAGCATTGAATGTCCCGCAGAGGCCCCGCTGGGAAGAGATCACGACGAGGGCGATGGGAGCGCCGGGGCGGCGGGGCCAGATCGCCGCACGATCCTGTGGTTCGAGGGACTGAACAAACTCCGCCAGGAGACCGCGAACCGCAGTTGTGTACGCCTGGGCCGGGCCCAGCCTGCGGGATCCATGGTGGAGTGCGATCTCCGCTATGCCACGGATAGCTTCCAGCAGGGGGACGGTCTTCTCGGTTGCGCGCATCCTGGCGAGCAGGCCTGCCATCCCTGGCGTCATGGTCCTCTTCCAGACACAGCCTCTCGCTTCGCAGCGGCGATCCATGCTTCGACGGCGCGCCGAGCAGAATCGACCAGTCCGGTCTGCGAGCGCAGCAAAGCATCGAGGTCGGGAAAGTGCGACTGTAACTCGCCCACTCGGGCTTCAAAAGCAGGGGCGAGTTCCGGCGGCAGGTCTTCGAGGAGTTCGTGCTTCAATGCCCAGAAGAGCGCCACCTGAACGGCCAGCGAGACAGGGTGTCGCTCTGGTTGAAGCAACAGTTGGGTGACGCGCTCGCCGCGGCGCAGCTGGGCCTTGGTCGTCTCGTCAAGAATCGTCCCAAAGCGGGCGAACCCGCGAACTTCGCCAAATTGTGAGAGTTCGATTCGCACGTTCGAGGCCGCCTCCCGCAGCGACGGGAACTGGGCGCTGCCCCCGACCCGCGAGACGGAACGGCCGATATCAATCGCGGGAAGTTGCCCCTCGGCGAAGAGCGACGAGTCGAGATAGACCTGGCCATCCGTCATCGAGATAACGTTGGTGGGGATGAAGCCTGAGATGTTGCCCTGCTGCGTCTCGAGGATCGGGAGGGCGGTGACCGATCCCCCGCCGAGCGCCTGGTTCAGCTTGAACGAGCGCTCCATGAGCCGCGCCTGGACAAAGAAGATATCGCCCGGGTAAGCCTCGCGACTGGGCGGTCGTCGAAGCAGGAGGGATATGTCGCGGTAGGCCTCGGCATGGCGGGTCAGATCATCGTAAACGACCAGTGCATCTCTTCCCTGGTAGGCGAACCATTCAGCCAGCGTGCAGCCGGCATACGCGGCGAGGTAACGTAACGGCGCCGGTTCGGCGGCGTCGGCCACCACCATCACAGTGTGCGAAAGCGCCTCGTTGGCCGCGAGTTCGTCGATTGTCTCCTTCACCGAAGCACGCTTGCTCCCAATGCTCACGTAGACACAGACCACGCCCGAGTGACGCTGGTTGATGATCGTGTCGATCGCAATGCTCGATTTCCCTGTTTCGCGGTCCCCGAGGATCAGCTCTCTCTGGCCGAGCCCGATTGGCACGGCAGCATCGATGGCTTTGATACCCGTAAGAAGCGGTTCGCGCACCGGCTCACGGTCAAGCGGGCCCGGTGCCGCCGCATCGACTGGCCGCCGCGCGGAGG
>DATCGT010000323.1:0-3906 GCA_036508775.1 Tepidiformaceae bacterium
ATTCATGGATCGACGAGATTGCAGCGGCGCTAGCACCCTCGAACCGGCACGTCGGCTACCAGGTCTTGCGCGGATTCCTTCATAGCGTTCGAGATCGCCTGCCGATGGACGAGGCTGTCCACCTCGGAGCACAACTGCCGATGCTCCTTCGAGGCCTCTATTACGAAGGGTGGGACCCGGCAGGCGTCCCGGTAAGTATCCGGGATGGGCAGGGATTCCTGGAGCCGTGGCGCTCGATGTCGAATGTGGTCAGGGCCAGCTTTTCAATGCGAGCTTCGGCGAGGAGCCCGTTGAGCCATCTCACGAGGGCCAGCTCAAGATCGTCCTCTTCGAAAACGACATCGACCGACGTCGTGGGACTCGCCGCATCGCGGTCGACCATGACTCCGAACATTGCTGCAGCGGCGTGCTCAAACGCTTCCTCCACGGTCGCTCCTCGTCCCACGACACCAATGTCGGCGCCGTGTTCGAAATAGCCGACTCCTTCTTCCCCGGGCCTGGGACCCCGCCCCTCAGTCGTAGGGCGATACGAGTGCGATTCTCATTCGCTCTTCCTCGTCCCGATCCGCAGCATCTTGCGCGGTGTCGCGGCATAACCCCAGACAAGCCCGGCTGCAGTCTGCCTAATCCCCACAGCACGGACCGAAGGGTACCTGGTCACCATGGGCGTGGTTGCTCCCGCCTCCAGCGCGAGGCGTAACCCCTCCGGTCCGTCGCCCTCGAACTCCGTCCACCCCGTGCCTATATGCAGCAGGTGATGCGCGTCACTCCCCCCGGTTCTGGGCAGGTGCCACAAACGATCGTTGAGTGCGGCGGCCTTCACTGCCGTGATGCGTCCCGCGGGGCTGGGGTTCCCGGTTTCTACCGCGTCGAACGTGATCCCGGCCTCGCCTCGGGCGCAGATGCGATCGATAGTCCGCCGGCTCAGCGAGCGAGTTAGCCAGCTCATCGGATGTGGTACCACGGCTAGGCCGTCCTGTGCGTGGATTGCTTCGAGTGTGGATTCTACTCGTCGAAAGCTCCGTGGCGCGGATTCGATGTACAGCGCGAGCAGATGGCCGCCCATGGTTGTCACCTCGGCGCCGACGACTACCTCGACTCGATAGGCGCGCATTGTCGCGAGCTCCCGCGCCCGGAGCCCTCCGGTGGCATCCTCGTGATCCGTCACCGCGATCACGTCGATGTCGGTCTTGTGCTCGACGAATTCGAGTACCTGCTCGATGCTCGCCATCCCGTCGGAAACACGCGTGTGGATGTGGAGGTCTGCTTTAGTCACAGCCGTGGACGTGCCAGAAGTCTTCCAGCACCCCCCATTAGCATCAGGCGGATGGCTTCGGCGAGCAGCGGTGCCAGGTGGACCACCTCAATCGGAAGCGCCGAGTCTGCGGGCGGCGGGACACTATCGCTGATGATGATCCGCTCGATCGGCAGTCGTCGGAGGCGGTCGAATGCCTCGGGCTCGAACACGCCGTGCGTGGCCAGGACTGTTATCCGCGCCTCCGCGCCGGCGATAAGGAGCGCTTCGACGGCCGCCGCGATCGTGGAGCCGGTGGTAATCATGTCATCGACGATCAGCGGCACTTTCCCGCGGACGTCGCCGGTGATGCCGGTAACGATGACGTCGGCGCCCGAGGTGCGCGTCTTGTGGACAACGGCCACTGGCAAATGGAGTTCAGTGGCGTAGCGATCGGCGAGCTTCGCCGCGCCCAGGTCCGGTGCTACGACCACTCCGTTCGCCGCAATTGTGTCACGCAGGACGCCGCACAACGCCGGAAAAGCGGCGAGATGCTCCACGGGCATCGCGAAGTAGCCCTCCATCGCGGGTGCATGCAGGTCAACCGCGACCACACGCTGCACTCCGCTCGCGGCGATGAGGTCGGCAACCAATCGTCCTCCAACGGGGACCCGCAACCCCCCGCGCCGGTCCTGCCGCCCGTATCCGAAGTAAGGGATTACGGCGGTGATGTGAGCCGAGCCTGCGCGGCGGCAACAATCTGCTAGCAACAAGAGCTCCACGAGGTTCGTCTCGACCGGCGGGCAGGTCGGCTGTACGAGGTAGACATCAGCCCCACGGACGCTTTCCTGCAGCTCGACGTGGCGTTCGCCTCCCGGGTAGCGTTCAATCGTCCGGCAGCCGGGGATCACGCCAAGTTCTTCGGCAATCGCATCGCCCAGTGACGTGGGCGCTCCCGGAAAAGACGGCCAGCCGCATCTCCACCAAGGGTTACCTCCCCTTCGTCGCGGCCGGAAGCCGGACGGCCGATTGAAGGAATGCCAGCGTGCGATTCAGCACGTCATCGAGCGCGCCTGGCTCCTCGAAGAGGTGGCCCGCCTGCGGAATCACGGCGATCCTGGCGGACGGGCATCCCGCTGCTGCCATCTCGACGTTGGGGAGCAACGGATCGCGAGAACCAACGACGACGAGCATCGGAGTTGTGATTGGGTCGAGGTCTCCAGGTTCGACCGGCGGTGCCCGGAGCACCATGCCGACGGGAGGCGGCTCTAAGCGCCCGTTGCGAACCGCTTCGGCGGCAACGACTCCGCCCATGCTCGATCCTGCCAGCATGAGCTGAGTCGCGTCGATCCCCGGCTGCGCCTGGACCCACTTATAGACAGCTGTCAGGTCGTCGCCAAACGCTTCATTACCTCGTGGGTCGTCGTCCGACTCGCCGTGGCCGCTCAGGTCGAACAGAAGCGTCGCGAAGCCGGCGTCCAGCAGACGTTCGGCGATCACCATATTCCTCGGGGAGTCCTTGCCGCTGCCCAGGCCATGGACGAAGACGACGCAGGGGGAAGCCGCGAGGCCGGGTGGCACCGCCAGTAGCGCAGCGAGATCAACGCTATCCCGGCGAATTGTGGCGCGGCGACGTTGCACTTCTGACGTGGCACGTTCGAACTCGTCCAACACCTTGCGGACTTCGGCGTCTTCGATTTGGCGGAAGTCGATGTAGAACTGGCCGATCGCGTAGAAATCCGGCTCGACGGCGAGGCAGTGCACCTCGTCCGCTTCCCGGCGCAGCGCCTCGATCGTGTCAGGCGGCCCGACCGGGACGGCGAGGATCACTCGCTTCGCGCCGGCCCACTTCATGGACCGGATCGCGGCGATCGCAGTTGCGCCAGTGGCAATCCCGTCGTCAACGACGATCACCGTCCGACCGCTGACCGGCGCATGGCGATGACCATCGAATTCTGCCTCCCGACGGCTTGCCTCTTCGGCCTGGCGGACCTGCTCCTCCACGAGATATCGATCATCGGCGCCACACTCTTCCGCCAGCCGGTGGTTGATGTAGGCGACCCCATTCGAACTCACCGCGCCGATCGCGAGTTCTGGCTGGCCCGGCGCACGAAGCTTCCGCGCCACGACGACACCAAGCTCTCCTCGCAGTACTTTCGCAACCTCCGCTGCGACCGGGACACCGCCACGGGGTATTCCCAGCACGATGGGATGTTCGATCCTCTTCCCGGCAAGCAGTTGTGCAAGCCGCCTGCCTGCGTCTTCACGATCGCGGAACTGGATCATCGTCGTCACACCCCGCAGCCATCACGTGGCCCAATGACGAAGTTTCGGGATGCAGATGCTAGTGCCGTCCGAAGCGGAGCAAGACGGCCAAAGGGGCCGACTTAGGATGCCGGACGGGCCATGGCCTTGTGTGAATGAAAGCTGAGTGGTGTGGCCCGTCAGGCGCCGACCGGGTGGCTGTCCGCCATGACCGAGGAGGGGCTCGTGCGTGGCCGCGACGGACTCCAGATCTACTTGATGTGCGAGCTACCCTCCAACGTGGTTATGGCAGCGGAGTTCGCGCAGCGGTTCGATGGGTTCTCCATCGGCTCGAACGATCTCATGCAGCTCGTCCTTGGCGTCGACCGGGACTCGGCAGCACTTCGGAAGCTATTCGACGAGCGCGA
>DATCGT010000324.1:0-6179 GCA_036508775.1 Tepidiformaceae bacterium
CGGTGAGGAAGAACTGCGCGACGTGGCTGGTCATTACAGCCGTGTCGAATGCCGCAGATGCCAGCGTCGCCGAGGTGCCCCTCAATCCAGACAACGCCGTCGGCCCCTGGCCTGCACCGTGCTACGTCGAGGGATGCCGCGGCTGGGTCCACGCCAGTCACTGCATGCCCGGCCAGCGCCCAGGTGAAGTCCAGCCGCGATTGCCAGCGTGGCCCGCGCTCCCCTACGCTCGCAGCATGAACGGACCACTCGATGGCGTTCGCGTCCTGGACTTCACCTGGGCGCTGGCCGGACCATTCGCGACGATGCAACTCGCCGACCTCGGGGCGGAGGTCGTGAAGGTGGAGTACCCGGAGACGGATGAGAAACTCCGGGGGTTCGGGCCCTATTACGAGGGAATCTCAACGTTCTTCTTCAGCCCCAACCGGGGAAAGAAGGGAATCTGCATCGACCTCAAGGCGCCCGAGGGGAAGGCCATCGTCCTGGAGCTGGTGCGACATTGCGACGTGGTCACCGAGAACTTCCGGCCGGGCACCATGGAGCGCCTCGGACTTGGGTATGAGGACCTTCGCAAAGAGAACCCCAGGCTGATCTATGGCGCCCTCAGCGGGTTCGGACAGACGGGCCCGTACAGCCGCCTCGCCGCCGTCGACGCGGTAGCACAGGCGATGGGCGGGACGATGGGCCTGAACGGCGAGGCTGGCGGACCGCCGATGCGTGTCGGGGTGAGCATTGGCGACATGGCCGGGGGCCTCTACCTCACCATCGGCATCCTGGCGGCGCTAAGAGCACGGGACATGACCGGCGAAGGTCAGCTCATCGATGTCGCACTCATGGAAGCCCAGATGGCGCTCTGCGAGAACGCTATCGTGCGCGCTTCAGCATTCGGAGAGGCGCCGACACGCCAGGGAAGCCGCCACGCACTCGTCGCGCCGTTTGGACCGTTCCCGACCGCGGACGGCTACATCGTCATCGCGAACGTGAAGGAATGGGAGCTGTTCACGGCACTTATCGACCGTGATGAACTGGGTAGCGACCCGCGCTTCGTCAGCAACCGCGCCCGCCTGGAGAATATCGATGCGCTGGAAGTGGAACTCAACGCCGCGCTGGCGAAGAGAACGACCGACGAATGGTTCGCGATCATCGAGCCGGCAAACGCGTGCGCGATTGGGAAGGTGAATACGATCGTCGACCTGTTCAACGACGAGCACGTTGCCGCGCGCAACATGCTGGTGGACATACCGATGCCCTACGGGAAGACGGGAACGATCAAGTTGCCGAACTCGCCGCTGCACCTATCGGGTACGCCGACCGTCGTGGGGAAGACGATGCCGGAGCACGGCGGGGATACCGACGAGGTCCTGGCCGAATGGATCGGCATGAACGCCGGGGACGTGGAGTCGCTGCGACGCCGGGGAGTGGTGAAGTAGCCGATGACCGCCAGCCCGTGGAACCCCGAGCAGTACAGCAGATTCGCCGACGAACGCAGCCAGCCGTTCTACGACCTGCTGGCGATGGTGCAGCCAATCCCCGGCGGCAGGGCGATTGACCTTGGATGCGGCACCGGCGAGCTGACGCGCGTCATGCACGAGAGGGTGCAGGCAGAGGCGACGATCGGGCTCGACAACTCCGAGACGATGCTGGAGAAGAGCGCCGGGTTCGCGGGCAATGGGCTGGCGTTTCGTCTGGGGACGATCCTGCGTTTCGCGCCGCGAAGGCCGATGGACCTGCTGTTCTCGAACGCGGCGATCCAGTGGGTGCCGGACCATGCGGCCCTGTTCCCGCGACTGGCTTCAGGTGTGGCACCGGGGGGCCAACTCGCAATACAGATGCCAGCGAACTTCGACTACCCGTCGCACGTGATTGCCGGGGAGGTCGCCGCCGAGAGCCCGTTTGCGGAGGCGATGAACGGTTATGTCCGGCAGGACAACGTGCGGGCGCCCGAGTGGTACGCGGAAACGCTCGACGGCCTCTGCTTCGAACAGCTGAACGTGCGGATGCAGGTCTACATCCATCACCTCGCATCGCGCGAAGAGGTCGTTGAGTGGGTGAAGGGATCGTTGCTGACTGACTACCAGCAGCGGCTGCCGGTAGAGCTCTGGCCGGAGTTCCTGGAACGGTACCGCGCGCGGCTCTTGCCTGCGTTGTCGGACGCCCGGCCATTCTTCTACCCGTTCAAACGCATCCTGATGTGGGGCAGAAAACCGGGGTAGCCGCGGGACGTGGGCGCCGTCAGCCCCCGGGAGTGCACCCGAACCGCTGATCGCCTCAACCGCCTCCCGTGGCCAGAGCCGGCCACGGCTACCGCGCTGACGCGGGGTTCGGCTCAGTACGGCATGCTTGTTTCGAAAATGGTGCGCGGGTTGCCGACGATCATTTGGGTGATCGCCGCGTCGCTCACGCCGCGCTCACGCAGCATGGGGATCACGTCTTTGGGGATGTGAGTGAAGTTCCATTGGGGCATACGTTCCTGCATGGACGGCGGGGCTAATTCGAAACGGCAGGAGGCGTCGTGCGAGAGGGTGATTCGGTTGGCGTAGCCCTTTTCGACCAGGGCGGCGACCATGTCCGCTCGCTGTCCGGAAGTGCGCGGCCGTTGAATGCCGATGCGGTCCATGCCGCAGTAGCTGCCGTTCTGGATGATCTCCTCGAGGTAGGAGATATCGTCCGAATCATCGGAGTGGCCGATGACAACGCGCCCGAGGTCGACCCCCTCTTCCTTGAACACTCGCTGCTGATCGAGGCCAGTCCTGTTGTTTGCGTTCGTGTGCGTACAAATTGGCACGCCGGTCGCGCGGTGAGCACGCGCGGAGGCACGGAGCACGCGCTCGTTCAGGGGATGCATGTCGGGGTCGGTGGCGCATTTGATGACACCTGCGCGTACGCCGGTCGTGCTGATACCCGCTGTGATGTCGCGGATAAAGAGGTCGGTCATGTCCTGATCGGGTCGGTACTGGAAGTAGTGCGGCCGGTCATAGTAGAAGCCTGTCGCAACGATGATTTGCACTCCGGAGCGACGTGCCACTTCGCGAATGAGTACCGGGTCACGACCAAGATCGATGGGGCTAAGGTCGACCATTGTCCGTACGCCAGCCTCGCGAGCGGCTAAAAGCGGCTTCACGATTTCATCCGCCTGGCTCGCCCGATCGAACATCTCGGGGTACTGCTGAACCATCGCGGACCACGTCGCGACGACGTGCTCATGCATGAGGGTGAAGCCGAGATCCTTCGTCTCGAGGGGGCCGGTCGCGGACTGAATCGTTGTCATCGCTGCCTCCAGTTCGGTGCGACAACATTACAGGAAACAGAGAAGGCGCTGTGTTGCCCACAGCGCCTTCAGGAGTCGATTGAAAGAGACGCGAAGTCAGGCGCCGCCACCACCACCACCGGCAGCGCCAATCGGGTCGGCCATGGGCTCGGCCATCGCAGAAACATGCGCCGACATGGACGCAGAAGCGGGAACGCGCCGCTGTCCCTTTTCAGCCACGTGGTAGACGAGACCGGTGCCCTTCGCCAGCTTCAGCTGGGCGTGAAGCGCGGGAAGACTCGCGAAGAAGAATGTGATGACGGCCATGAGGGGCCAGACCACGAAGCCACGAATGGCAGCGAACCGCGAGACGTAGGCGGGCCGAGGGCCACGGGCGCGATATTCGATCACGATCATGGCAATGAGGGGGAAGAGGCAGACCGCCACGAGCATCCCCGGGATGTTCAGGCCCATCGTGGGCTCGATGAGGCCCTCCTTCCCGCCGGCGAACCACTGGAAGGGGTGGATGATGTTCTCCGGATGCCAGCCCATGCCCGGGACGTAGTAGCGATGCGTCCACCAGCGCGGCATCGGAGCGTTGAACGTCCCGGCCAGCTTGGAAGGGAGCAGCACGCCGAGGGTGACCAGGTACCACTGCGCCATCCATAGGGCGTGAACCTTGGTTACGGCACTCGCGAGCAGGACCTTGCGCTTCGAGCTGAGCGGTGAGGCGTGATTCGAAGCTGCACGCCAGGCGAAGGGGATGTCGCTGGCGCCCCAGGCGTGGCGGACGCTCTGGGTGTAGTGCGCCTTCAACGTCTTGATGTAGCCATCGGCGAGGACACAGTCGTTGCCGAGAGGCAGGTAGAGCGCGTCGACGTGGACGCGGTCCCCGAGCGTGTAGCAGGCCTTGAGATAGACGTGCCAGTCTTCCGGGATGACCTCTTCGTCCCAGTAATCGATCTGGTCGAGGAGGCTCCAACTCGTGGCGTAGCAGGAGGTTGGGAACTTCACGCTACCCGGCATGACCAGGTTCGAGAGGCGGTTGATACCTGAGAGGCCATCGGGCATTCGGAGGGGCGCAGGGATGTCCCAGATGTTGTTGCTGTTGAAGATGGTGGGCTGCCAGAACGTGCGATAACGGTCGGGGGCAGTCAGGAAGAGGAAGTTGAGTGCCTCGAAGTGGCGGGGGTGGAACACGGCATCGGCATCACAGCTGGTGACAGTGAAGCGCTCAATGGCCTGCCCGCGCTCTTCGATGATGCGGACGCGAGCCTCACGTGCGGCCCATGCTTCGTTCGAGCCCTTGCCGGGCGTCTCGCCGGCAATACCCCCCGGGTGGAAAGTCGCGAAGATGTCGCCGAAGCTGGAGCGATAGCGGGCTACCAGCCGGCTGGCCTTCTCGTGAGCGCCGGGTTCACGGTCTTCCATCGCCAAGACCACGACGAGCTGTTCCCGATTGGCCTGGGCAGCGAGTGAATCGATCGTCCGCGAGAGACCCTCTTCGCTCTCCTTGTAGTTCGGGATGATGATCATGTGTCGCGGCCAGCTCCACTGCGGGGCCTGGGGATGAGCCGGCAGCCATTCGCAGTACTTCGCCAGCCAGCTCGTGGCTTCCCAGACCTTCATGCGCCGCAGGCCAACGATGCAGGAGACGGCGACTGAGTAAGACCGGATGAGCCAGTAGCCGAAGAAGGCCACGATCGACACCGCAAAGACACCGGGCAAGGTGTAGGGCCCCCAGAGGACCGAGGTCGCCAGGAAGACGGAGAGCGTGATAGGGAGCAGGTTCCAGAGTCGCTCACGCGACGGCGTCGCAGCCGCCAATTTGAGCTTAACCGGAGAGGAATCGATACCGGGGAGGGGAGAGCGGCCAACGCGGATGGCCATAGAGAAGACACCTCGAACGAGGTTCTTCCAACGCCTACGAGGTTAGCTGTCGGGCTACGACCGGAGATAGCCGCTCCGCCATCATCCCCATCGTCTGATACCAAGGAGGACCCCTGCGGACTCGCCCCGAAAACTGGTTCCCCCGTTCCGCCAAAGCGGACTCGGCGTAGCGAATGATCGCCATGGAGCATGGTTCGCCCAACCCGGTCCTGTGTCAAGAGCAATCACGCCGCGAGTGCCCCAAGACGGTGTGCCCGGTGGGCGCTAGGCTAGGCCACGATGCCTTCACGACTCCAGGCTGCGGAACAACTCCTCGGCGACGTGCGAGAGATTCGATGCATCGTGCAGCACGCAGGCGAAGACGTACCCGGGCTCTTCTACCTGCCGCGGGAGACAGACTCGCCCCTGCCGCTTGTCCTGATCCAGCACCCGGCAACGAGCAGCAAAGACGACTATTTCGTCCGCGACATTGCGATGAGCTGGGCGAAGCGAGGCTGGATTTGCGGCGGGATCGACGCGCCCTTGCACGGGGACAGGACGGAGCACGACCCAATGCGGGTGTTCCGAGACCGGGAAGTCATGCAACAGGTCAGCGCCCAGTTCGCGGGGGAGGTTACCGCGGTCATCGACGCCCTCGCGGAGTATCTCCCCGTGAACCTCGATCGAATCGCTTACGTGGGCTATTCAATGGGAAGCATGCTCGGGATCCGGGCGGTGGCAGAAGACGGGCGTTTCAAGGCTGCGGCTTTTTGCCTGATTGGCGAGGGCGGCATCGTGGGGAATGTTGCTGCTAATGACTCGTGGGTCCGCCGCCTGGGCACCGTCGCGATTCGCATCGTGGGGAAGACTGAAGACGAAGTGATCCCCCGGGCCGCGACGGAGGCGCTCTACGAAGCGCTCGCCGGCATCAAGGACATGCTCTGGCTGCCGGGCGGCCATTTTCAGATTGGGCCAGATGTAGTCAACGCCGCAGGCGCGTGGCTCCTGGCACAGCTCTAGCCTTGCGGCGACCGACGATTCACGGGATTCCACGACCAGTCTG
>DATCGT010000325.1:0-4079 GCA_036508775.1 Tepidiformaceae bacterium
CTCCGCTCCGCACTCGATCGGAAAATACGGCCATCCTGTCACGCACGGCCCGGACGCGGGCCACCACATCTTCCCCATCGACGATGATTGACTCTTCTTTCGGGGCGCGCAGGGCCACGTGTAGGACCGCCCGTTTTTCCGTCACATTGATCGCTTCACCCCTGAACATTGCGTCGATGCGGGACTTGAGACCGGATTCCTCCGCTAGCTGTAAGAGGAGCGAAAGCGTCTCTGCCGTGATGCGGTTCTTCGAGTAGTCGACATAGATGCCAGCTGCTTCGGCGGAGAACCGTTCTCCACGCTTCGCGTCGGCTGCAAAGAGGCTTCGCAGATGAACATCCCGGACTTCCGCGTGGTGGACCTCAAGGGCCTTCCACGCCGGGAGCATCGTGAGTGGAGTGATGCCCTTGTTCATTCAGGCCTTTCCGTCGTCGGCACGGGGGCCGACCCCCGTTTCTGAGTAGTAGCTCCGCCAGATGAGACGATGGACGGGAATCCAACGCGGGATATCGCGAAGTCCAGGGACGAAGGGTACGAGAACAAGGAGCAGCGTAAGAACCGCCATGGTCACGGTGATCGCCAGGTCGGCATTTCCAGAGTTGATGCCGAGGAAGCCGTGCTCCTCGTTGAACGGGGGAACCTGGTAGCCCAGGGTGTACAGCCAGAGCCACGCCTGCCCAGGATAGCGGCCTGTCTCGTGCATCATGCCCCACTGGTTTCCCGTGAGCTTCTGTTCGTTCGCCAGTCCCTCGAGGTAGCCGCCGTCACCCATGAAGAGGAGTGAGCCTGTGTAGTCGGTGGCGAAGAACTGGTTGCTGGCCAACAGTAGCCCGTCGAGGCCGCCGCTCCGGGCGAGCGCCACAAGACTGTTCATGAGAACCGGAGCGGGCCCGTAGTCCCCCGCCGCCACAGTGACCTGGCCGTTGTTTGCCTGCGCATCGGCTAGCGAGGTGCTGTAAGCATCCAGCCACGCTGCCCGCTGATCGCTGCTGGCGCCCAGGAAAGTCGACAGTGCCGCAGTGAGCGCCGGGTCCCCGATCGCGGCCTGTTGAAGCGGTTGGAGAACGAACTGGTTGGCTGGATCGACCGGGGTGTGCACCCCGGCCCACGACTGCGGCTTGAGGAACCAGAGCGTCTGCACCGAGCCGGCGTTGTTGTTGTACGGCGGCCCGTAGTCGGCACTCGTGCTTGATCCCGCGAGTTCACTGGTGGCGGTGGTTACGAAGTCTACCGGGTCGGCCGCCGCCCAGTTCGCGATTGTGACAGCCGGAACATCCGGCGATGAGAAGACCGCAGCGAGGATCATCACAACGATCAGGACTCCGCCAGTCGCCAGGGCGAGTTCCTTAACGAGGTCGAACGGAATCATTCGAACGTTGCGGTAGTAGGCAGCCTTGGCCTCCGCGCTCACGACGCCATCTCGTTGCTGGGGGATGCGTCAGCGACGCCGGGAGTGGGCGCGTCGATCGGTCGAACGATCCCCTTCATGCGAACCATCACAATATGAGCCGCAACCAGGACCACGATCGACACAGGCAGGAGCATGACGTGAATCCCGTATGCCTGTCCGAAGTTCAGTGGGTTAAAGAGCGCTCCCATGCCGGTGGCGTTGACCGCGTCCTTTGCGTTGACGGCGATCCACTGTGCGGCGAAGTTCTGCTGCGAGATGTAGCCCGTAAATCCCGCCACGACGCTCGCGAGGAACGTCACGACACCGATGACCCACGTCAGTCCCCGGCCGTCACGCCAGCCCGCGGCCCAGAACTGGGTCCAGAGATGCAACACCATGAAGATAAAGAAGACCTGGACACCCCAGAAGTGGATGCTGTTGAAGAACCGTCCGACGGAAGAGTGGTGCCACCATTGCGGGCCGAAGAAGGCCAGCACGACACCGCTTGCCACGACCCAGATCAGCGCGGCGATTGTGATCGCGCCGAAGAGATAGACCCACGAGTGCACGTAGGTCGGTTGGTTCGTTGGCAACAACTCTTCGAGCGGCAATCGGCGAGCAATCTGACGTCGAAACGCGCCTGTCCAGCCGCCCCCGGCAGGTACCGCTGCTTGCGACCTGCTCATTGTTTCCGACTCTTTGACTTCGACCCGCGCCCGCCCGGGAACGGCACGATCAACGCCGCGCCAAAGAGCGCGAGCATCAGGCCGGTCACCACGAGGTTTGGAACCGACAAGAGGATGAAACCCCAGTGAAAGTAGGGAGCGGGCGAGTCCATGAGACACCTCCGGCACGTTCTGATCCCGAAGCGACGTGCGCACCCTGCCTGCGTTGCCAGGGCCTCACGACGACGACACGGTTGGAACAAAAGCGCCAGCTCAACTCATGCTCGGAACCGCTCATCCGGCCGTCGATTCGCCTGGACAAATTCCACGCTACACCCGCTCGTCTGTCTCGAAGTAGCAGAGATCAGGGCGCCACGGGAGGTTGTCCGGCGTTCCATACCTGCCGTTTACGGACTTCGCCAATCGGCCCCAGGGTCGTCAGCCACCGGCGATTTGAGCAGCGCCACTCGGTCGCCCCGGCCTCACGTGCGGGGCTCTGGGCAGACCGTCAATAACCCTCAGACGGTGGTCGTGATCGCCACGCGAAAGTTCTCACCCTCCCAGGTGTTGCCTTCGCGCCACCGGAACGTGAACTCGACCGTCGCATTGGCAGCCAAAGTCTCGATCGGGAGATCTGCCACATGCACGCCAAGCCCGGGACTCATCGTGTCGAGCCTATTGACCGTGGCCCACTCGTCCGCAGTCCAGATGATCTCCGCTGGGGCGAGTGTCTCCACGCGAAGCCGCGAACCAGCGGGACTTGAGCGGCACTTGTTGTTGAATCGCCAAGCGGTGAGGTTTCGACGTCACCTTGTCGATGAGGTAGCGCTGAATCGTCTGCGGAGGAGTGTCGAACACGGATCCAGCCTCGAGCGAGCGGGCCAGCTTCACGTACTCGGCGTGCGCCCATGCAAGGGGCATGGCTGAGCCTGCAGGCTTCCCGTTGAACAGTTCCAGCGCAGGAATGTCCGCGGCATCCCATACCTGTTCGGGGAGAAGTCCACCTTCACTCGTCTGCCGCGCCATCGTCTCCAGCAGAGCCTTAGCCGCCGCGCGATTGCCCGCAGCCAGTTCGTAATGACCGCGCTCACCTGCCAGGAGAGGCCATCCTCTTCCAACCCCCGTGCCATCAAACGGGCGGCCGTCTTCGTGCTCGCCATACCCGTCACCGACGTAACGATGCCAGACGGGGCCTGTGGCGGTCTGGGTCTTCAGGACTGCATCGATCGCGACGATCGTGGACAGGATGCGGGGGTCGTCCGCGCGCCGCAGACCGAAACGGACGAGGGCAAGTGCATCCGGGCTGACAATGGTGCCCGCTGGCTCGTCGGCGAGGGCGAAATCGCGGTTCTTCAGTCGAACCAGGCGCCGCACCATCGGCAGGCCACCGTCCTCGCCCTCCGGCGCGATTCGCACGTAGTAGCCGTCGATCGCCAGCGATTGCGCAAAGGCGCCTCCCGACGCGTAGGTCCATCGTTCGATGTTCGCATTCCAGAGGTCTGCCGTTTCGCGGAGGTACGTTGCCTCTTTATGGGACCCGGCGCGATCTGCGAAGTCGGACGCCACCACCAGCGCGGCGATCTCGACAGCCAGCGTGAAGGGTGAATAGCCGGGATCTTCTTCCCAGCGATCTTGTTGCGTGACGGGGCCATTACGGACGAGAAACGATGCGGCCTTTCGCACGGTTGGCCACGGATCAATGCTGCCCAGCACCTCAGCCCGTCGCAGCTGTTCTGCGAGGAGGATTGGGAAGGCGATCTCGTCCATCTGCGTGCCGCGCCAATACGATGCGCCATCCAGCCACATGTTTTGTGGCCAGTTACCGTCGGCTTCCTGCGTGACGACCAGATATTGAAACGCACGGCGAGCTGCTGTGCTGTCCCCACCCGCGAGCAAGCCCCCGGCAATCTCGACAAGGTCTCGCGGCCATACCAGGTGATAGCCGCCCAGGTCGTCATCCCCGTGGCTGTTTCCCCAGGGGATCGAGAGGCTGGCGACGAATCCTCCCGGCACCGCCTTCGATT